>VBOC01000079.1:35763-37879 GCA_005877655.1 Ignavibacteria bacterium | reverse complement strand
AAACAGCGCTGTTTCCATCCCGCTGATGCTCCAGTATGCCGCGGCGCCGTTCGCGGCCATCAGGCCGACGGCGATTAAGGAAAAACCTGAGGCACGTCTCTCATCGTCCCTCACCGTCTCGCTAGTCCCGCGCGGCGGGACGGGTGGGACGGGCGAGACGGAGGGGACGTGTACGACGGACTGGACGTGTGGAACATGCGGGAGGTGCTCCATAAACGGGACACTGCGGGACCCTGCGATCTGCCTGGAAAGCCGGTAGAGCAGGTACAGCGCCGCCAATCCGAATCCGACGCCGATATAGCGCGATGAGATGACAAGGTTGAGTCCCAGTTTTGCCGGCGCAGCAAGGACCAGCGCCCAGAGAAGACTCGTATACCCTTCGACGTATTCTCCGGTATTAAAGACGAGACCGCCGCCAGAGGTGAAGTTCCTGATGAACCGGAAGGTGATGAACGAATCGTCCTGGATGAACTCAAAGAGCCGGGCATGCAGAAAAAACCCGCCAAGGAGAACAGCCAGCGCCGCCATTTCGAATGCGGCTCCCGCTATGTACCGGCCTGGTCCCGCGGAGTCCCACACAGCGGGACGGGGCAGGGAAGGGGTGGAACGGGGGCTTGACGCTGAGGCTGCCTGCTGGACGTTATTCTTAGTTCCGAACACCGACAGTGCCTGCAATCAGGGGAGGAGGCCGGTCACTTCGCGAGGAGATTGATGCAGGAAGCGAATACCCGACCCACCGAAAGATATTGCATGCAATTGTTCGGGCAGGTCGGGGAATAATAGCAGTTGCACTCGAAATCCGGTTCGAGTATTTCCCCGCGCCCGTAGAGCTCGAACTCGTGACGGTTGAAAATATTATTGAACAGCACGATTTTCTTCCTGAGGCCGATCGCGAGGTGCATCGCCATGGTCACCGCCGTGACGACCAGCTCGCACCGGTCGACCTCGCTGATGAACTGGCGCAGCGGGAAATGGCCCAGGTAGAGCGCGCCGCTCTGTTTCGCAAGCTTCAGGTTCTTTTTGTGTTCCTGTTCGCCGCCGAGGAGAAGGGGGAGGTAGCCCGCCTTCCTGAGCTTGCGGGCGAGGAGAACCCATGACTTCTCCGGCCAGAGTCTCGACGGCCATCTCCCCCCGGCGCCCGTGTTCAGGCCGATAATGCGCTTCCGAGCGGGCAGTTTCCATTTGTAGCCACCGACCTCGGGCATGATATATTCCTCGCCGGCGAATTCGAATCCGCAGATCTCGAAAATTTCTTTTTGGTAGCTTTTCCGGTTCATCTTGCTCAGATCGTCGAAGAGCCCGGTCAGGTATTTGTGCTCGGCGGCCGCATCCACCGGCACGCACATTCCGTTGACAAGGGTGAATCCCTTTTTGTCGCGGGCGGAAAGCCCCGCCAGGAGGGCTCCGGCTTCCCTGTCCTTATCGAGGTTGTAGATCGCGTCGAAGCTCACTGCGTGCAGTATTTCAACGCTCTGGGGCGTGAAGGGCAGGATTCGATCGACAATAGGGGGAATGACATCGGGGGTGAGGGTCAACCACCAGATCTGAGCGCGGGGCTCGACTTCCTTCAACTTCTTCAACAGGGGCGTCGTCCGGATGACATCTCCGATCGCCCCCAGTTTGATAATCAGAATCTTCTTTCGGGTGGGATCGTAGTGTCGGCAGTCGGAGCCCTGCTCATCGACACAATGGACGCCGAACTGCTTATGCGGCGCGCACGGGACGTCGCCCCGGAAATGGCGGCAGTCGAGTTTTAGATCTGCAAGCGTGAGCCTCATCGACCGTCTGATCGGGTTTCCCCTGTAAAGGGAGGAACTTCCCCCGGCCGGCGGGCCGTGAGAATCCTCATCGCGCGAACGTCACTTCCAGATTTCGCGGATGGAGTACTCCCGCTCGGAGGACTGCCGGGTTTTCGAGATCATCTCTCCCAGGAGACCCACGGAGACAAACTGGACGCCCACGATGATCATCAGGATGCCGCCGGTAAACAGAGGCCGGTTGCTCAGCGCCATCCCCTCCCTGTACTTGAGTATGATCAGATAGACGTCGACGGCGAGACCCCCGAGAACGAAAACGATTCCCCAGAAACCGAAGAGGTGGAGCGGGCGCTGGAGGT
>VBOC01000079.1:22086-35734 GCA_005877655.1 Ignavibacteria bacterium | reverse complement strand
CTTGGTCTTCCCGTATTTCCTCGAGTGATGCTGTACAGGAACCTCTCCGATCTTGTATCCGAGCCAGTGTGCAAGCACGGGAATGTACCGGTGAAGCTCGCCGTATACCTTTACCTCCTTGGCAACTTCCTTCCGGTATGCCTTCAGACCGCAGTTGAAATCATGAATGCGGATGCCGGTCACCACGGAGGTTACAAAATTGAAGAAGCGCGATGCCATTTTCTTTCCGATCGGATCGTAACGTTTCTTCTTCCATCCGCAGACCAGGTCGAGCCCCTTCTTGATTTCGCTGACGAGATTCGGAACCTCCATCGGATCGTCCTGGAGGTCGGCATCCATGGTGATGATAATGCTTCCCTCTGAATGGGCGAATCCCACGGACAAGGCCGCAGATTTCCCGTAGTTGCGGCGAAAGCGAATGATCTTCACTCTTCGGTCACGATTCCGCAAGTCGTGCATGACCCGCGCCGATCCATCGGTGCTGCCGTCGTCGACAAAAATGATCTCATACCGTCCCAACCGGTTCGCGACGCTCCGGATTGACTCGTACAGTTCGCGGAGAGATTGCTCTTCATTGTAAACGGGGATGACGATTGAGAGATCGTTCCCCCCCTCGCGGTGGGACTGCTGACCTTCTCTTCGCCCTCTCTGCTGCTGATTGCGGCGGTCCCTCCCTTGCTGCTGATTGCGGCGGTCCCTGCCCTGCTGCTGCTGGGAAGCCGGTGGTTTTTCGACCTGAGTCGGCGGTGCTTGCGGCTGTGGGGGGCTTTGCGGCTGCGAAGGGGCTGGAGAAGCAGCCGCGGGAGGGTTCTCTTGCTGCTGATTTACCCCTTGTTCGTCCTGTTCTGCCATTCATCCCTCATTAAGATTTTGACAAAAAATACGATATTTCCGCCTGAAAATCAAAGACTTGCAAATTACCCTGCCAGTCTTTATTATATAGCAGCACCCGCCCCCGCGCTCATCAGAGCAGACCCGTTATGCAGAGTAGAATGGAGGAGTCATGAACC
Source organism: Ignavibacteria bacterium (assembly GCA_005877655.1). GTDB lineage: Bacteria > Bacteroidota > Ignavibacteria > UBA10030 > SZUA-254 > VBOC01. The sequence goes on along the minus strand of VBOC01000079.1, from coordinate 34,724 downwards.
TGCGAAACTATCTCACCCTTGTCACCGCGCTCCTTGCGCTGTGGAATATACCCAAATCTGTCGAGGCACAGGGCACAACCGTCGCCGGAACTGTTCAGGGTGTTGTGACCGATGATTCATCGGGCAACCCCATCAGAGGAGCATTCATAGGTTTCCTTTCCGTCCGTCCTACCCCGACTCTCGCTTGGAGGGGCGGGTTCGCCATTACAGATTCTCTCGGACGCTATTCCACGAAGCTCGATACGGGAACCTATTTTGCCATTGCCGTGAAACTCGGCTACTTCCCTGAATGGTATGACAATGTGCGAACGAGAGACAGCGCGACGGCATTGACCGTTTCGAACGGCGGAACGCTTGAGGCCGACTTCAAACTGCATCGGATACCTCCTCCCGTCCTCGTCAGCGTAAGCGGCACTGTGACGGACAGCGTCTCGGGTTTGCCGCTTTCCGGAGCACTCGTCGCATTCGCAAGGCCCTTCCATTGGGAACCGGTCGTGACTCCGCTGTTCTCTCCCAAACCAGACAAACCACCATCAGGCCCTGGATCGGGAGTCGGAGCCGCCGAGCTCGGGAACCTTCGATCGCTCGGCTGGTTCGGATGGACCGACTCGGCGGGGAAGTACACCGCTCATGTCCCCGCGAGCGCGACGCTCATTGCGGGCTCATTCAAGTTCGGCTACGTTCCAGAATTCTATTGGTTTTTTCGCACGACACGAGCGGCATCGATTTCGATCTTGTTCCGATTCCTACGTTCACGAACTCCATCTCCGGCGCTGTGGTCGACAGCGCTCACAAAGGGGTGCCTTCGCATGTGCTCCTTGGTGATAGGAGCGGGAACCCCTGGAGTGCTGCCACACGGCACATCTTCTATCGCGCGACAGACTCGCTTGGAAATTACCAATTTGATCATCTGCCCGAAGGAAATTATGCCGTCCTGGCGATTCCGATCGCTCATTACGCTCCGGCCTGGTACGATGCAGATAGCTGCGGCGTCCTTCGCTGGTCTGCGGCCGATATCGTCCACGTTGTCGGAAATGTCTCGGGAATCGACATCTGCGTAAAAACCTTGCGGACAGCGGGAGTCGGAGAGATTGCGGGAACGGTCTACCAGGCGCCCAAGAATGGTTCCGCGGCCGGCGGACCGGGCATCAGCGGGACCGTGGTGTGTGCCTTGTCGCCGGGAACGAATCAGGTGCTCGGTTTTGACGTCACCGACATCGACGGTTCGTATAGTATTCAGAATTTACCCGCCGGGGTCTTCGATATCGCTGCCGATAAGGAAGGGTATCTCCCGGCCGCGCCGCTGCAGTATACACTCGATGCGGCGAATAACTATGCGGTTGCCCGGGCATCGATCGGTTTATCGCCGCTAATTACACTCGGTGTGGGACCGGGGAAAGGCGGGATACCGCGCGAATTCGCACTTGGGCAGAATTACCCGAACCCGTTTAACCCCACGACGACAATCTCGTACGTCATCGGTCAACCTTCCCTGACGACTCTGAAAGTCTATGATATTCTCGGAAGGGTGGTTGCGACCCTCGTCAACGAGGTCAAGGCGCCCGGGAGTTATCGCGTATCATGGGATGCCGCAGATTATCCGAGCGGTGTCTACACCTATCGCGTCCAGGCAGGTAAGTTCGCGGACGTGAAGAAGATGATCCTTATGCGCTGACGATCCTCGCGTTCCCAGTTCAAAGCCGGCTCATCTCGCTATCAGGCGGGACGAGCCGGCTTCATTTTTCAGACCTCGAGACCATCAGGAGACCCCCATTCGACAAAAAAACCCAACCGGCTTACTACCGATCGGGGTTATCTGCAAAACATGTCCGACCTATCAAGTCTAAGCCACCCTAGCCGCCAGCGATGGATGCCAAGATTACGAGAGGCTCCGTCCCCGATATGATGGGGTCCGGCAGCTTCACGTTCGCTGGCTCCAGAGAAAGATCCTCCTGACAGGCGAAGTACCTCAAGAAGGGCCGGCGCTCCTGCGTGACGTGATCGCGGATCGTCCCTTTCAGCATCGGATACAGGGCCTCCAGCGCGTCGAGGACCGACGAGATCGTCACCGGTCCTTCTACAGAAAGTTTCACCTCTCCGTCGACGTGAGCCAGCGTTTTGAGCGGATATGGGAGTATCACCCGAATCATGCCAGCGTCTGGACCTCCACTGAAAACACGGGCGGCAGATCGCGAACGATCGGGAACCATTTGTCTCCGGAATCAGCCGATGCGTACACCTGCCCGCCGGTGGTACCGAAATATACGCCGCACGGATCGAGCGAGTCGACGGACATCGAGTCGCGCAACACATTGACGTAGCAGTCCTTCTGTGGCAGGCCGTTCGTGAGGGGCTCCCACTCGTTTCCGCCTGTACGGCTGCGGTACACGCGCAGCTTCCCGTCGAGAGGAAAATGTTCGGAGTCGCTCTTGATCGGCACCACGTAGATTGTTTCCGGCTCGTGGGCATGAACATCGATCACGAATCCGAAGTCGGTTGGCAAGTTGCCGCTGACCTCGCGCCAGTTATCGCCCGCGTCATCGGTGCGCAGGACGTCCCAATGTTTCTGCATGAACAAAGTGTTCGGGCGCGACCGGTGCATCGCGATCCGGTGAACGCAGTGGCCGATCTCGGCAGTCGGATCGGGGATGTATTGAGACGTGAGCCCGCGATTGATCGGCTTCCACGACTTGCCGCCGTCATCTGAGCGGAACGCGCCCGCCGAGGAAATGGCAACGAAGATTCGATTGGAATTTTTCGGATCAAGAAGGATCGTATGCAGGCACATGCCGCCTGCTCCCGGCGCCCATTTCGGTCCTGTCCCGTGGCCGCGAAGTCCTGCCAGTTCGTGCCACGTTTTTCCGCCGTCGGTCGTGCGGAAGATCGCCGCGTCTTCAATGCCTGCGTAGACCGTATCCGGGTCGGTGAGGGACGGTTCAAGATGCCAGACGCGCTTGAACTCCCACGGGTGTTGAGTGCCGTCGTACCATTGGTGCGTGGTGAGCGGTTTGCCGCTTCCGGGGGAGGTGTCATAGACAAACTTGTTGCTCTCGCCCATCGGCATGCCGTCCGGTGTCTTGGTCGGCTCACCCGGCTTCGTGCCCGGCTGCTCCCAGGTCTTACCGCCGTCTTTCGAGCGCTGAATGATCTGACCGAACCAACCGCTCGTCTGCGAAGCGTACAGCCGGTTCGGATCGGCGGGCGAGCCCTTCATGTGGTAAATCTCCCAGCCGATGAAATGGGGTCCGCTGACATCCCACTTCTGCCGCTTGCCATCTGATGTAAGAATGAATGCGCCTTTGCGGGTCCCTACCAACACACGTACCGAGCTCATTTTCGTTCCCCCATCGCTGTTTGTTTTTCCGGTTTGTTTGTGACTTCGTTGGTTCGCGGCACCGCCCCCGTGACCGGTGCGCCAGTGTAAAAATATCAAATTACTTCTGCAAAATCAAAAAACGACCTGGGAATGAAGCTAAGGCTATCAGTCATTTCGCGTGCGGGACAGACAACTTGAGTGGCCCCTCCAGGTGTTTTATTCGTTGGTTCGTTCTCTGATACAGGGAGTTTTTATCTCCGGAAGGGTTACAGAATGCAATCGCCTTCCTGTAGAATTCAAGCGCCTTCGGTTTATCTTGGAACAAATTCTCGTAGAGTACTCCGATGTTGAAGTACGTCCGGGAGGAATTCGGGTTCTCACGAAGCGCCAATTGATACGCCCCCAGAGATGCCATTCTTGATTTCAATTCGTAGTAGGCAGTGCCGATCCGATCGTAAGCGTTCGCTATGAGATCAGATTTTGAAAAGAGAATGGCTCGTTTCAACGACTTGATGGAAGCGGCGTACTGGTGCATTTCCACGAGACTCAATCCAAGATTGAAGCAGGCACCCGGATTTGTTGAATCGGCAGCAAGAACAATCCGGAACTTCATCGCAGCAGAGTCATATTTGCCCAGGTAATAGTAGCATAACCCTTCCTGTTCATAGGCATTCGCTCTATACGGGTCTTGCTCTACCTGGAAATAGAGTAATAGAGCTTTCCTGTAATACTTCGATCTATAATAACAATTGGCCAGGTTCATCTTAAGACTGGCGTCTGCGGGCTGCATCGCGAGGGCCTGTTGGAACGCTATGGTTGCATAGACAATTGAATCGGCATCAAGGTAGGAGAGCCCAAGATCTCTTATGCAGGGAAAATAGGCGGGATTGAGCTCGAGAGCTTTGTTGTATTCGGCGATGGCGTCAATAATCTTCTTGCTTGAACGATATGCTGACCCGAGCAGGTAATGGAGTTGTTGAGAGTTTGAATCGACACTCAAACCCTTTCGCAGGAAGGTGATCGCCGTGTCGTGAAGACCTTCCTGAAGATAGATTTGCGACAGGCTCGACAAGGCCCTAGTTTCATTTGGATTCAGTTGAATGAGACGAAGGTAATGGATTTTACTCTTATCGAAAAGGCCGCATTGAAAGGATACCTGTGCCGCGTGCGTGAGAAGATGGATGTTGGACGAGTCACGTCGAAGCCCGAGGCGAAAACTACGGTCTGCATCCTGGCAATATCCAAGCTCGGACAGAGACAGTCCGAGGTAATCATACGCCCGCACGATTGATGAATCCCTCCCGAGAGCGCGGCCGAGTGATCCAATTGCCGACGAATAATCCCCCCTGTTAAAATTCTGGAGTCCTTCCTCAAACAGCTTGACACCGGCTGAATCGGATTGACCTCGAAGAGGAGAGAATATCAGATGGATGAGAATCGTCTCCCAGATCAGAAAAAACCAGAACCGAATCTTCAGAAGGTGAATAACGTTCCTCCTTAAGTTCCCTCGAGTTCCGACATCCCCCCTTTCGGATTGTTCGCCTTATTACTCAAAATATTTTTCTTATGCACCCCCAAACCCCAAGCCTTCTGCTTCCCGACCTTGACTAAAACATGGATTTCCTTATTTTAGTTTACATGGCTTACGCTAAAATAAGAGAATCCTCAATTCTGTCGCCCCGGGCTATTTGACCGGAAGGGCCCCGATCCCCGGCTCCTTCATCAGCCGCTCGACCGCATCGGGATCTCTGGGCAAATCCTTCGTGAGCAGCTCGTACCCGTTTTCGGTTACGAGGACATCATCCTCCAGCCTCACGCCGATGTTCCAGTACTTGGGATCCACGCCTTCCGAATGAGCGGGAATGTAAATGCCCGGCTCGACCGTCCATACCTCCCCGGCTTTTAAGACGCCTGTCAGCGAAACGTCGTGGACATCGAGACCGACCGGGTGCCCGACGCCATGCATGAAATACTTGCGGTAGTCGGCTGAATCCTTGATAATTCCGAGTTTCAGCAGCCCGTCGCGGACGACATCGATTGCCTTTTTGTTCACAATTGCATAGTAATTGACGCCGGGCTTCATGAGGTCCATCGACTTCTCCTGGGCGCTCAGGACAATGTCATAGATCTGCCGTTGGGGCGCAGTGAATTTTCCCCCAACCGGAATCGTGCGCGTGATGTCGGAGGCATAATTGTGGTACTCGGCTCCGCAATCGGCGACGATCACCTCTCCGGCACCCAATCGTCTGCGGTTCGACTCATAGTGAAGGATGACAGAGTTCTCGTTGGAACCGACGATGCACGGATACGCCATATATTCTGCTCCCTGGCTGACGGTCACGTACTCGAAGAGTGCCTGAAGCTGATACTCGTACATCCCGGGCTTACACGATTTCAACATCTGCCGGTGTCCGTCCATCGATATGTCGACGGCCCTCCGGATCAGGCGCAGCTCCTCGGGGCTCTTGACTTCCCGCATCTGGCGGACAAGCGGGACGGGATTGCGGATTCCCACTCTTCCCCAGTGCTGTAGCAAGCGTTCATAATTCTCGACGGTTCGCACGAATTCGGCAAGCTTTCCCTCCGCCTGGGACGGCTCCAACGGGAAGTACGCCTCTTTCGTGTTCGGAATAATCTTGCCCAGCGTTTTCTCAATAACTGAATTAGGGAGAGCGGACTCGAACCCGAGCACCGTGATGGCGCCGTATGGACCGAGCTGTCTGCCGGTCCAGGTTTCACGCGCCGGGTTGCGCTCCTCGACGAACAAGATCTCGCGCACACTGTGCTTCCCCGATGTATCGGACACCTCGAATGGCCTCGACGACAACAACAGCAGGGAATTCGGCTGATTACAACCTGTCAGATAGAAAAAATCGTTATCCTGACGGTACTTGAATTCAGTATCGTTAATACGGGTATGCTCCGGCGCCGAGTAAAACACCGCAAGGGCGGAATCCCCGATCGCGCGGAGCAATTTCTCCCGGTTCGCCTTGAAAAAAGAAGGGGGAAGGAGATCGGTATCGTACAATCCGTACTCGGGGTAGCCTGTCGCCTGCGAAAAGGCGAACGAGACGGACCACGCGGTCAGAATGACGGCCAACGCAGTTCTGACCGGCATTTTCGCATACGTGGATGAGCGATTTGTCTTCACGATGGCCCTCCTTAAATTACGCTTCTTACTCGTGTGTGAGCGATTATCGCTTCTGGGGAACCGGGAGCTGGATGGCCGGCGGATCAAGTCGCCCCCTCGACGAAACCGCGACTCACAATGCGAAGCCGGCCCAGCGAATCTGACACTTGAAGACGCGGGAGCACCCGGGCCCAAATTTTGCGGGCGCGGCCTAGTGCCGCTCCACTTCCCGCAAAACCCTCAGGAAATTTTCTCCGAGGATCTTCTTTACGTCTCCTTCGGAATACCCCCGCGCGAGCAGCTCACGTGTGATGTTCGGCAGGGCGGTGACGTCGTCCATGCCCAGGGGAGTGACATGGATTCCGTCGAAGTCCGACCCGATTCCCACGTGATCCGTCCCGATGAGCTTCGCGACGTAATCGAAATGGTCAATGAGTTTCGCCAATGCCGGACGGATGGGCTCATACTCCCGGCTTAGTTGCTCTGCGGTGTATTGATCCCTGATGAAATCGTCCCCGCGAATGGTCGCCCGGATGGAATCGATCCTCGCCTTATTGGTCTTAAGCATCGCATTCTCTTTTTCCGCGAACGTGCTGTCGACGAACGCCGGGGCGAAATTGATGAATACCACCCCTCCGTTTCGGGCGATTGCTTTTAACTGATCGTCCTTCAGGTTCCGGCGGTGGTGGCACAACGCCCACGCGGATGAATGGGATGCAATGATAGGCTTTCTGGTCGTCTTAATTACGTCCCAAAATGTCTTTTCCCCCACGTGCGAAACGTCGACCATCATCCCAAGCTGGTTCATCCGGCGTACGACCTTCCTGCCGAAAGACGTGAGACCCTTGTGCGTCAGCTTTGCTTCGGGATCGGTTTCATCTTTTGCCGATGTGGCCCAGGCGGTGCTGTTATTCCAGGTCAGCGTCATGTACCGGACTCCACGCCGGTAAAAGTGCTCGAGTTTCCGGAGGTCGTTCGCGATCGGATGTCCGCCTTCCATTCCGAGCATCGCGACGAACTTCCCCTCCTTTACCAATCGTTTCACGTCCTCTGCGGTCCGGGCAGATCCGACCTCTCTTGGATTGCGCCGAACGAAACTGTCGATGGAATCAATCTGCTCGTCCGCCTGATCGAAATAGGAATGAGCGGTCTTTTCCGGAGGGACCCAGATCGAGAACATCTCGACATCGAGGCCTCCTTCGCGGAAACGGGGCAAATCGGATTGACCATGATGGGTCCGGATGGAAATGTCCTCGCCACCCAGGATTCGCTGGACCACGTCGTTGTGCGTGTCGACCACGACGGATTCGAAATGGAGCTTCTTGTAATCTGCTTCCCCCTTGAATCCGAGAGAGAATGCGAGAGGCAAGAGAACGATTGTGAGAGTTTTCATTTTGGAGAGCATACAATGGCCGGTCAAAAAGTGGAGGGGCACCCCAGGCCCGTCAACAAACGGGATTGCCGAAGCTGCCTTAAATCCGTCAAAATAACAGAAGGACCGGAGGGAGTCGATTTGAATTTCCTTTCGGATCTCCTGGGCCTTCTTCTTCATCTCGTTCATCTCCTTCCGAACGCGCGTACCGGCGGACTTGTTTCCCTTCTCGTAGAACTTGATGAAGTCCTTCTCGAAGCTGTTCAACAAGTCGCGCAGTTCTGAGTATCTGCTCATTGTATCTCTCCATGTTGTGAGTGAATGTTCCCCGCCCGCTGAATTGGGCAGGTCCACGCCTTCTCGGCGTATGGATTATGCATGCCTAGCTTTTGATCTCCTGTTCTTGAATCTCGTGTATTCCTTGTAGAGCCCCCCCATCAGCGCTTCCCGTTTATCGTAAAGTCGTTTGAGCGGCCGCGGCTTCACCCTGGCAAGCACGTAGGACGTAAGGATCGGGAATGCGATCGTGGAATCGACATATGCCACGACCGCCTCCGGGAGTCTGTCGGGGTCGACTTTTCCCCATGTGACGGCCTCGGCGGGTGTAGCGCCTGAAAGCCCTCCTGTGTCCGGCCGCGCGTCCGTGATCTGCAAGTAGTGATCATGCCCATTTCCCTTGATCCCAAGGACTTCCTGGATCTGAGGCTCGGTCTGCAGGATGAAATTCTTGGGGGACCCACCTCCAAGGATCACGACCCCGCTCTTCCCGCCGTTCTTCTTGGCTGCCAAAACGATTGCGGCCGTTTCATTCACATCCAGGAGGACATCCAGCTTGAGCCTGTATCCGGCAAGCGCGACTTCCGCAATATTCATGCCGAGCGAGCTGTCGCCGGGAGACGACGTGTAAACCGGTATTCCGCACCGATAGGCGGTAGCCAAAACGCCGCTGTGCTTAATGCCCAGAACCTTCTCCCGTTCCGCGACATACTTACCGAGCCTGTAATGGAGCTCGGCCGTGCCCATCTCCGTCTGGAACTCACGCAGCCGGAACAGGCGCCTGTAAAACGCGTCGGTTGAGAGCAGGACGTCGTAGTCGAAAACGATATCATAAATGCGGATAATTCTCTTTTCACGGAGCAAACGGTCATCTGCGAACGGCGACCCGCGGTGCAATGAGTGCCCGATCGCAAAATGGGTGTCGTGGTACAGGTTTGCGCCGGTACTGACGAGCCAGTCGATAAAACCCGCTTTCATGAGAGGGACGATGCAGGATCCCCCCAGCCCGGCCGGGGTTAGCGCTCCGGTGATGCTCATTCCGACAGTTCCATCGGAGGAGAGGATCTTTTCCGCAAACAGATGGCAGGCCTCACGGAGCCGGCCTGCGTTGTATGCCTGGAAATAATTGTCGACAAGGTCGGTCACCGAGACGTTTTTTGGGATAGGTCTCGGGACAATGGGTTTTCCCTTCAGAAACTTCTGTTTTCGACCCGGCAACAAAACCTCAGATAGTATTGGAATGCCCGCCGATTTGAAGGCTAAAATATAGAAAAATTGAATAATTAATCAAGGAAAATCTTTCATTTTTGAAAGATTTTAAGGGGGGGATGGAAAAGGGGCAAAAACTGGCTGTTTCGTGGGGATTCTAACCGCTTAAAACCGAGCCGCCGTTGACGCTTAGGACCTCTCCAACCACGTGGTTTGCCAAATCGGATGCGAGGAAGAGAATGGGTCCGGCTATCTCCTCAGGTGATGCTATCTGGCCCCGTGGGATTTCCTGCAAGATTTCATGCGCGGCCCCCGGCTTTCGGAGTGCCCGTTTCACCATATCTGTGCGGACCCACCCCGGCGCAACACAATTTACCCGAATTCCCGACCGTATAAGTTCAACCGCAATCGATTTTGTGAAGGCGTCGATACCACCCTTCGATGCTGCGTACGAAGAATGATATGGCTCTCCCCGTTGTCCGGCGGTACTCGAAATATTGACAATTCTTCCAAAACGGTGGCGTTTCATGGGGGGAACAATCAGGTTGCACATATTGAAAGTGCCGGTAAGATTGATGCCGATCGTTTTTTCCCATTCACGCGGGGACATCGCGCCGATCCGCCCCTCCTCCCAGATTCCTGCACTATTAACCAGAATATCGACCCTCCCGAACTCATTCAAAATTCTCGAAATCGCCGATTTACATTCGCCATAATCCTCTACTCTGCAGCGAACGGGAATCGCGAATCTCGCAAAATTCTCTATCCGACGGCACACCCTAAGGGCAGACTCGCGGTCCGATGAGTACAGAACCGCCACATGCGCTCCTGCTTCTGCGAGCATAACTGCCGAGGCGGCGCCAATCCCCCGTGAGCCGCCCGTGACTACCGCAATCCTCCCGTCAATCCCGAGCAAGGATGTTAGGTTGCAACTTTAATATCAAAGTTGCAACTGAATACCGCCGCATTAAGCCCGACCGCGCCAATCCCTCCGATCTCAGGCCAAACCTTGACTCGGACGCTCCTTTTGTTTATATTTAGACCAATTCCAAACAGCCATCACCCCTTGGACAATTCCGCGGCCAAAGACATCCTCGTGGAGTATCTCAAGCAGAAGAAGCTCCGCCCGACGAAGGAGCGGTTTCTTCTATTGAACGAGATCATGCGCACCAACGGCCACTTCGATGCGGACAGACTCTTCGCAACGGTCAACGCGAGAGGAAGCAATGTCTCCCGCGCCACCGTGTACAATACCCTCGACCTGCTCGTAGACTGCGGCCTGGTCTCCCGCTACCGCTTCGGCGAGAATCACTCCCGCTTCGAGAAGGCTTTCGGGAGGCCGCGGCACGACCATTTGATCTGCCTCGAGTGCGGGGATATCATCGAATTCGTGAACCAGAAGTTGGAAAAGATCCAGGAGGAAGTCTGCTCGGAGCAAAAATTCAAGCCCCACAACTCCACACTGCAAATCTTCGGCGTGTGTGCGAAATGCCAATCAAAGAAAAAACATCAGTGAATTGAGCGCCTATGATTGAATCGATGATCATCGCCCTGCGGGAAGGAATCTTCGGTCTATGCGGGTCTTGTGCTTGCGGTGCTCGCGAGCATCGGGGGCGCGGTGATCCTGCAGAAACTCTCGATCGACCAGGAATCGCTCGAGGGGTTTTTCATGATCGCTGCGGCCGTCTTCGTGATTTCGATGATCGCGTGGATGTGGGTGACGGCTAAGAAGATCCGGCGCGAGATCGAGGCGAAGGTCAACAGCATCGTCGAGTCCACAACCTCGCGGAAGTCGCAGATCAGCATTCTCTCCTTTACTTTCCTCATGATCGCAAGGGAAGGAATCGAAACCGCCGTGTTTCTGCAGGCCGTTGCCCTCGGCACCGACGCCTGGCGGAGCATTCTCGGCACCGTGATGGGCATCGGAGCGGCTACTGTCTTCGCGATTCTCTTCATTCGCGGCAGCGTCCGGATCGATATCGGCCGCTTCCTTCGCGTCACCGCCATCACGCTCCTGATCTTCACGCTGCAGCTTATCGTGAACGCCTTCCACGAATTTTATGAATACGGAATTCTTTCCGCGAATCCCAAAATGATGGGCTTACTCGGACCGATCGTTCAGAACAACATCTTTTTCATCATCGCGATCGTCAGCATTCCGGCGATCATGCTTTTGATCCCGGCCCGGAAGGGACGGCGGGCACCGGCGCCCACTCCGGACAGAATCGCCTCGACAGATTTGGCTCGGCACGCTGCACCGTCGTACCCCGCCGAGGCGCAGGGGCGCTGGCAGCTCAGCGCGGGCATCGCCTCGATCTGCATCATCTTTTTCCTCGGCGTCGGGGACATTTTTTCCTCAAATTATGAGATGGATCTGACCGCCGAAGCGCTCTCCTCTCCTCCGTCCGGCGTCGTCGAAATTCCGGTGGCGCGGATAAGCGACAATAACATCCATCGCTACTCGATCGACGACCGGGGGCTCACGATCCGTTTCTTCGTTCTGCGGACGGGGCTGGGGAAATTCGCGACCGCATTCGACGCCTGTTATGCCTGCTATTCCTACGGGAGATATTATCTGAAGAACGGCCAGTTGATCTGCTCGCAATGCGACGCGCCGTCACCCCTTTCCAAACTCCATGCGACGAAAGATGAGGCGGAGCCCGATGAAAATAACAGCGGATCGATGGAGGGAAACGGCTGCACGCCGATCTACCTACCGTCCCGGCAGAAGGCGGGCAACATCGAAATCAAGCTCGCCGACCTGCAGTCGAAGCGGAAGTACTTCGACATAAGCGGGGACGAAAAATAGAAACACCCTCGGCGCTCATCCTCTGTGTGGATGGCTGACGAGCCGTTCAGTTGCCTCCCGCTTCACCGCGGTGATGTTTTCTCTTCAGATTTTTTGCAATCCTACCGTAAAACCAGTACCTTTAGATTGAAAGGAAACCAAGTTTATGGATGCAAATCCGCCCGCTCCTCAGCAGACAATAACCGAAGCGCAGGTGTATGAGGCGCTCAAAGAATGCTTTGATCCCGAGATCCCCGTGAATGTGGTCGATCTCGGGCTCGTCTACGACGTCAAGATCATCGACGACTGGGTCGGTGTGAAAATGACGCTCACCACGCCCGGTTGCGGGATGGGAGGTCAGATCTCGACGAATATCCGGGAACGCTTGCTCGATCTTCCCGGCGTGCAAGAGGCGGATGTGCGCATCGTCTGGGACCCGCGGTGGGATCCATCGATGATGTCGGAAGAAGCCCGAAAGCGGCTCGGCATCGGTTAGCACAATAATCATCCAAGACGAGCATGCCCGCAGGCATTAAGGGTAGAGGAG
>VBOC01000079.1:19153-21869 GCA_005877655.1 Ignavibacteria bacterium | reverse complement strand
TATGCCCGGCCAGGCCATGAATACCTCGGCTTCTCCGCAGGCGTGGACTTCGAATCGAAGATCGTGGTGAAGCACGACGCGCCGGAACTCCTGGAAAAGGCATTCAAGAGCCCGCGGTGGAAGCCCGAAATGGTGTCGCTTTCCGGCAACACCGATTGCTACCAGCCGGTGGAGCGAAAGCTCGAGCTCACCCGGCGATGCCTCGAAGTGTTTCTGAAGTTCAGGAATCCAGTCGGTATTGTCACGAAGAATGCGCTCGTCACGCGCGATATCGATATCCTCGGGGAGCTGGCAAGCCTCAATCTCATCGTCGTGAGCATATCGGTGACCAGCCTTGACGGCGACCTCATCAAACGAATGGAGCCCCGAACCTCCGCGCCGTACAAGAGACTCGAGACGATTCAGACGCTCGCCGGAGCCGGGATTCCCGTCACCGTCATGGTCGCGCCCGTGATACCCGGGTTAACCGATGAGGAAATACCTTCCATCCTCAAAGAAGCGGCTGCCCGCGGAGCGACATCGGCGACGTACACCATCCTGAGACTCCCGGGGCCTGTCGAGCCGCTCTTCCTCGATTGGCTCGAGCGTGAACTTCCCGAAAGGTCCACGCGTGTGGTGAACAGAATCCGCGAGCTGCGCGGGGGAAAGCTAAGCGAAAGCAGGTGGGGCAAACGGATGAAGGGCGAGGGGGAGATGGCGAGGGCGATCAAGCAACTCTTCGAGGTCAACCGCAGAAAGCTCGCCCTGGACACGAGAAAATTCGAGTTCTCAACCGGTCACTTCCGCCGGGAGCCGGAAGGCCAGCTCGGGCTGTTCGTCTAATCTCCTCCCTGGTCGCGGACCATACCGGAGAGGGTTAGATGATGGGTGGTCCCTTTACACATTGAACCGGATGAACATCACGTCGCCGTCTTCGACGACATAGTCCTTTCCTTCGATGTGCAGCAAACCCCGTTCCTTCACCGCTTGTTCGGATCCCAGGCGTGCGAGGTCATCGTACTTCAGGACCTCCGCGCGTATGAACCCCTTCTCCATGTCGGAGTGAATCTCTCCGGCCGCAGCCGGAGCAGTCGCCCCCTTCCTGATGGTCCACGCTCTCACCTCTTTCGGGCCGCAGGTGAAAAACGTGATGAGCTCGAGCAGGGCATATCCCTCATGAATGACCTGATCGAGCCCCGATTCTTTCACGCCCAATTCCTGCAGAAAATTCTCGCGTTCGGCGTACGGCATTGAGGCAATTTCCGCTTCGAGCCTCGTGCAGGCGACGACTACCTTCGCTCCTTCCTTTTGAGCGATTTCGCGCACAGGTTTGACAAGACCGTCGGCGGCGACCAGATGCTTCTCGTCGACGTTGGCGATGTACATCACCGGTTTCGCGGTTATCAAATGCAAATCTCTCAGCCAGAGGGTTTCATCGGGATTCTCCGGACGCTCGTAAAGGGCGAGCCGCCCCGTCAGAAGATGTTCGCGGATGCGCACATAGAACTCGGCCTCTGCCCGGACCTTCCTGTCTCCCCCCTTCCCCCTCTTTTCTGCATCGGATAGCTTTTTCTCGACCGTCTCGAGATCCTTAAGGATGAGTTCCGCCTCGACGATTTCGATGTCGCCTCTCGGATCGACCTTCCCGTTCACGTGGACGACGTTTTCATCTTCGAAGCATCGGACGACGTGGCAGATGGCGTCGACCTCCCGTATGTGGGACAGAAACTGATTACCAAGCCCCTCGCCCTTGCTTGCGCCTTTCACAAGGCCTGCGATATCCACGAATTCGATAGCGGTCGGCGTCACTTTCGGGGGCCTGTAGATCTTCACGAGGGCGTCGAGGCGCCGGTCGGGGACCGGAACCACCCCGAGGTTCGGCTCGATCGTGCAGAAGGGATAGTTCTCGGCCGCCGCCCCTGCAGCCGTGATGGCATTAAACAGCGTGGACTTCCCGACATTGGGAAGTCCAACGATTCCGCAACGAAAACCCATTCCTACGAGCTACGGTTTACTGGGGACAGCTTTCCAAGAGCACGTTCCGGAACCATGCATGGAGGAAGCGCGTTCCAATGAAGTGTAACATTCCTGGAGGGACATGAAAATGGAAAAACGTCAACTGGGCCTCAAAGGTCCGATGGTCTCGGCCATCGGACTGGGCTGCATGGGGATGTCGGCATTCTACGGATCGCGCGACGACATCGAGTCGATCGCAACGATTCAGAGAGCCATCGGGCTCGGAATCAATTTTTTGGACACTGCCGATATGTATGGATGGGGCCACAACGAGGAGTTGGTGGGGAAGGCGATCAAAGACCGGCGTGAAGGGCTCGTTGTCGCCACAAAGTTCGGTAACGTCCGGGCGAATGGATCTTGGAGAGTCGACGGCCGGCCCGAGTACGTCCGATCGGCTTGCGATCAAAGTCTCCGGCGCCTCGGCGTCGGCGTGATCGATCTTTATTACCAGCATCGTGTCGATCCGGATGTTCCGATCGAGGAAACGGTCGGTGCGATGGCGGATCTTGTGAAGGAGGGTAAAGTCCGCTTCCTCGGTCTATCGGAGGCTGCAGCGGCCACCATTCGACGAGCGGTCGCAGTGCATCCGATCACCGCCCTGCAGACCGAATACTCTCTCTGGACAAGAGACGTGGAGTCGGAGATTCTTCCGACGTGCCGCGAGTTAGGGATTGGATTCGTTGCTTACAGCCCTCTCGGTCGCGGACTTCTCACCGGTGCG
>VBOC01000079.1:0-19086 GCA_005877655.1 Ignavibacteria bacterium | reverse complement strand
ACCTCGCCCTCGTCCGGCGTCTTGAAGAAATCGCTGCGGAGAAAAAGTGCACGCCCGCACAGCTGGCGCTTGCGTGGGTGCTGGCCCAGGGAAAGGATGTCGTTCCGATTCCCGGAACGAAGCGGCGCAAATATCTCGAAGAGAATGTGCGGGCTTTGGAAATCGAGCTTACCGCCGGGGATCTCGAGCGCATCGCCGAGGAAATCCCCTCCGGCGCGGTGGCCGGCATGCGCTACTCGGAAGGCGGCATGCGGACAGTGAACCGTTGATCGGCGTGCAGTCCCCGGATTTCAGGCGATTGAGCACGCCTATTCCGGGAGTTGGGTATTCTGTATTATTTGGTATCTTGAAGACCCGATGCCAGATTCGACCCCCGTGCAGCCGGAAGCGTATTCGTTCCGAAACCTTCTCCTCTACTTCCTGAAGCTCGGCTCCATCGGCTTCGGCGGACCGATTGCCCTGGCCGGGCACATGGAGAACGATCTCGTCGAAGAGCGCAGATGGCTGACGAAGGATCAATATTTACGCGGGCTCGCGCTCGCACAACTTGCCCCCGGACCGCTCGCCGCACAACTTGCGATGTACATCGGATATGTCGAGGCCGGTTTTTTGGGCGCAACCCTTGTCGGCGGTGTCTTCGTTCTTCCCTCGTTTATCATGGTCGTTTTGCTGGGCTGGGTGTACACTCTCTACGGCGGGCTTTCGTGGATGCAGGCGGTCTTCTACGGCATTGGCGCAGCGGTCGTCGGCATCATTATTAAATCTGCATATAAGCTCGCAAAGGTGACGTTGAAGAAACAGCCGCTCCTATGGGCAATTTTCGGAGTGATGTGCCTCGTCACCGCGGTCACCGAGCAAGAAATTGTCTTGCTTGTTGTTCTCGCGGGAATAGTTGCACTCATTGTCCTTTCCCCGCCGAGATTTCTGAGCGAACGTCTCGGCAGCTTTCTGCCACTGATTAACATCCCTGGGCTGCAGATCCCTTTGCTGACGAAGCTCTCAGCGCTGACGGGGATATTCCTCTTCTTCGCAAAAGCCGGTTCGTTCGTCTTCGGAAGCGGACTCGCCATTGTGCCATTCCTGCACGGAAGCATCGTGCAGCAGATGCACTGGCTGAACGAGCGCCAGTTCCTGGATGCAGTCGCTGTCGCGATGATCACGCCGGGACCTGTTGTCATCACCGTCGGATTTATAGGATATCTGGTGGCAGGGCTATGGGGCGCCGTCGCCGCGGCGCTTGGAGTGTTCCTCCCCGTCTGGCTCGTGGTGGTGGTGCTGACACCGTACTACGAGCGCTTTGCGAAGAACCCGCAGGTCAACGCCTTTGTTCAAGGCGTGACCTCCGCGGCAACGGGCGCAATCGCCGGCGCAGTCATTGTATTGGGTCGCCGCGCCATCTCTGACATCCCGACGGCCCTCATTGCGGTCGCAACATTGGGGTTGCTGTTCAAATTCAAAATTCCGGAACCGATTATCGTCATTGTCGCCGGATTATTGGGCCTCGTGTTATTCCATTATCGTGGTTGAATATCGATGAGTTTGAGCCAATCATCTATTATACTCGCAATCATTTAGTATCTTGTTGTCACAATCGGGTTGTTGATGGTTGTCTATGGTTTTATGAACGATGCGGATTTTATGGAATTCTGTGGCGCTGCATTGGCAATCGCTCCTTTCGTTGTGCGCAACCACATCGAGACCACAAGGAAGCAGAATTCGATCTCAATGCATGGTACGCATTGAGAGGATTCTAATCTGAGAAACAGACAATGAACTGCCAAACTTGAAGGGATGCGATGATAAAAAACATGGGCCATCATCTTGCAAAGAGTGCGCGCGAGCTGTGCTGCTTCTTGTTTGCTCTAACTCTGATTGGATGCAAAGGAGGATTTAACAAGGAGCGAGACGACGACAGCCGCATCCGGGCAAGTAAACGACACCGGCAGCGACCAATTTGGAATTCAAGGTGGAACGCTCTATGGTTTTGACACTGACAGCTCGGGTCGGATTCCGAAGGGCTGGTTACACGATCGAACAGGCAATGGCCAGATCGGAAACTGGATTGTCGTGGAAGACACAACGGCACCGTCGAAACCAAATGTTCTTGCTCAAACATCTCAGGATCAAACCGATTATCGCTTTCCGGTCGCTGTCCTGGATTCATCGGCATACACCGATCTCCAGCTCAGCGTGAAGTTCAAGGCGATCAAGGGCTCGGTCGACCAGGGTGCCGGGCTTGTCTGGCGATACAAAGACATCAACAACTACTACCTTGTCCGGGCAAACGCCCTCGAGGACAATGTGAATTCTTACAAAGTTGTCAAAGGCAGCAGAAAACAAGTAGAAGGATCTAATACGAAAGTAAGCACGAACCAATGGCACACGCTCGTTGTGGAGGCAAGAGGAGATACGCTCGAGTGTTATTTTGATGGCAAGAGATTGATTGAAAAGGAGGATCAAACATTTACCGGCTCCGGGCAAATAGGATTATGGACTAAGGCAGATTCGTATATCCTTTTCGACGATTTCACAGTAAAGAATCTGGCAAGCGGAAAATAAAGAAAACAACCAATAATTCTTAAATCCTCATAATCAACCTACACAACATAAGGAGACGCAATCATGAAACCACAATCATTTGTACTGACGGCAATGCTTGTTGCGCTGCTTACAATCAATGTGACCTCAGCGATGGACCAATCTAAAAGCAAGGAGAAGACAGTAAAAGGAGAGGTCGTGGATGTTTGGTGTTATCTCGATGATGGCAGCCACGGAGCGGGTCACAAAGCGTGTGCAACCACGTGTGCGAAAGCGGGAAATCCGATCGGAATCCTTGATGCAAAAGGAAATCTTTACGTGGCAATGGGAAGCAACGATCACCAGCCCGGCCGCGAGCTGCTCATCGATAAAATGTCAGAGACAGTGACCGTGACAGGAAAGTTAGTAAAAAAGGGAGGCACACAAGTTCTTTACATAAGCTCTGTCAAGTAAATTCCAACGAAGAATCGAAACTCTTGGAAAGGAAGCCACCATGAAAATTACCAAGAGGCGAGCGCTCTTTTATGTGCCCGCCATCATCCTGGCAACACTTGCCTCGCAGAGACACACACAGGCCCAGCAAATGCCAAAGGAATACCAAGATGTTCTCACTTACCTTGGGAAGAAAGGCGACTATAAAGATGGCGTCTTGAAGGTAAGTATACCGCGCAACGACTTGAAAATCTCCATTGCGGGCGTCGCTACACCGACTTCGTTCGGTTTTGGCGGCTGGTGTGCAATGACGGGAGGGGACAAAGGCATGAACGTCATGATGGGCGATCTCGTGTTGCTGCAGGGGGAAGTCAATCCGGTCATGTCCGCCATCCTCGACAACGGTCTGGAGGTAACGGCGCTCCATAACCACTTCTTCTGGGATGACCCGCGCGTGTACTATATGCACATCCATGGCCACGGCAAGCCCGCGGATCTTGCAAGGGAGGTGAAACCCGCACTGGACTTGATCGGACATGTCTCCCCTCGAGAAGGAGCCAGGAGTGAGAACGCATCAGACTCGTCCGCCGCAGAGAATGCAGTTCAGGTCGTCGAGGGAAAGTTAAATACCCAAAAAATAAATACAATCATCGGTCACGAGGGGGAGATGAACGGTCCTGTCTACAAAATAACGATTGGACGCGACGATCTGAAAATAAAGGAGATGGGTGCATCCATAAATGCGCGCATGGGACTGAACACCTGGGCCGCATTTGTCGGCACGGATGAGAAAACAGCGGTCGCTGGCGACATCGCCATGCTCGAGTCCGAGGTAACTTCGGTATTGAGGGCGCTCCGGAAAAACGGGCTTGACGTTGTTGCCATCCATCATCACATGACGCGAACACGCCCAATGGTGATCTTCTTGCATTACTGGGGTGTCGGTCCCGCTGAGAAGTTGGCGGCGGGAGTCCGGGCCGCAATCGATGGAACACACGTGAAGCCGTAATCACTCCTGTTCCTCGCCGCCCTTTTCGTCTCGACCTCCGCAGCTCGACCGGCACTTCAACATCGACGCATCCCATCATGCACTTACTGTCTAGGACGCCAAATTGGTACAGGATCTACATCCCCTTCCTGGTTATCCTGTCTTCTTCTTTCCAATCGTACGCCCACGGAGTGCTCGACTCCGCCGTCGTTGTTGCAGCGAGAATCGAGAGGCCTCCGAAGCTGGACAGCATCTTCACGGATCCCCGATGGAATCTGGCAACCCCTATCACACACTTTACCCAGCGGGAGCTCCGCGAAGGCGCGCCCGCGACGGAGAGCACGCAGGTGCGGATCGCCTATGACGACCGCGCGATCTACGTGGGGGTCTGGTGCTTCGACGGCATGCCGCAGGGAATCGTGGCAAATGAAATGCGGCGCGATTTTAACACTGACGTGGAGGATAACTTCAAGATTATCTTCGATACCTATCGGGATAGGCGTAACGGCTTCCTGTTCATCGTTAATCCGAACGGCGCCCGCTATGACGCGCTCGTCACAGACGAAGGCCAGGGAGTGAACTCCGACTGGAATGGGCTTTGGGACGTCCAAGTCATGATCACTGCGGAGGGCTGGTTTGCCGTTATCGAGATCCCGTTTTCTACCCTTCGGTTTGCGGACGATCCAAAACAAGTGTGGGGAATCAACTTCGAGCGTAACATCCGGCGAAAGCGCGAGCAGGATCTCTGGCAGGGATACTCGCGTAACTTCACCATCGAGAAACTCTCACAGGCAGGGATCCTGGCCGGACTGGAGAACATCCATCGGGGCAATCAGGTCGAGGTCAAGCCCTATGTGCTCGGCGGAGTAGAACGGCAATATCCGCCCTTCGGTGATGCACGATTGACTCAGACAAAAATGGGCCTGGACGTCAAATATGGCCTGACATCCACTCTCACCCTCGATGTCACGACCAACACCGACTTCGCTCAAGTCGAGGCCGACCGTGTTCGCATTAATCTGACGAGATTTCCTCTCTTCTATCCGGAGAAGAGAGAGTTCTTTCTCGAAGGGGCCGGTATTTTTGATTTCCAGTTCGGCGATTCTCCCATTCCATTCTACAGCCGCAGAATTGGCTTGAACGAGCGTGGAGAGATTCTACCGATACTTGGAGGAGCAAGGGTGGTTGGGAAAGCGGGACAATACAATCTCGGGGTGCTCTCGATGGAGACGGCGGAGAGCGCGGGGGAGCCAATGACGAACTATACTGTTGCGAGAGTGAAGCGAGACCTCCTCCAGCAATCATACCTCGGGTTCATCGCCACGAACAAGCAATCATCTGTGAGCTACAATCGTCTCCTTGGCTTTGACGGAGCTTGGGTCCGATCCGACGATTTCGGCACCAATACGCTGATCATCGGGGCAGGGATCGCCGGAACCGAGAACCCCGGCGCGACAACGAACAATCTTGCCTACAGACTCTACGCCGATTTCCCAAACGACTTCATCAATCACTTCATCGGGATCCGGGTCGTGCAGCGCAACTTCGATCCACAGGTTGGCTTCCAGGACAGGGGCGATTTTGTGAAGTACTCTTACACCTTCCGTGTCCGTCCACGACCGCAGGGAATCGGAATGCAGTACGTGGAATTCATGCCCATAGACGTGGATTATTACGTCGGGACGAACCGAGCGATCCAGAGCCTGAACTATGAGGGACGCGTTTTGGGGTTTCAGACAAACTCGGGAGAATTCTTCGAGTGGAATATCCAACGCATGGCCGATGCGCCTCAGGACAGTATAGAATTTTTTCGAACCCGGATTCCTCCTTCCACCTATTGGTGGACGAGATGGGAATTTCAATTTGCGACGAATGACAGCCGGAATGCCTCGTTCTTTTCGCTCTACCGGTGGGGAGGGTTTTACAACGGCAACCGCCGGACCTATATCTTTCAACCTCAATTCAGGTGGGGTGGGCGCTTTTCTTTGACTCTCGACTACACCAGAAACGAAGTGGAGCTCCCGGTGACGAATTTTGCATCGAACGAAGCCGGAGCGACAATCAATTATGGGTTTTCATCGCTCTTGAACTCTTCTTTGCTTGCGCAGTGGAATAACGAAGACGAAGAGATAAACACGAACTTTCGCATTCACTGGATACCGCGGATAGGAAGCGACCTGTACATCGTTGTAAACCAGTCGTTTGATACGTCGGGGAAGATCGATCTTGCCAGGACGACCGTGATCGCCAAAGCGGCTTATCTGTTTACGCTCTAGCTACGGCAGAGTCGAATCGCGTCGTAGGTTCGGAGCCCTGCGATTCCGTTTAAAAAAGATGGAAAATACTCCGGGAAGTGCTTAAACGGCTTTCTGTTCCTGGGGGGACATGGTCGCCCGATCGAAGAAGGCGGCCGATCCGTCGCCGAGAATACGCCGCACCTGCCGAAGTTGCTCGACCTGCGTGTCCGCTCTGTCGACATTTTCCGACAGCATCCGGAACAGGGCAATTCGCCTGCTCTTGGTCATCTCGGGATTCTCAAGATGAAAGAGAGCGAGACGGATCACAATGAGGGGGTTATTGATTTCGTGCGCGATCATCGCGAGGATTTCGTTGGCATCCTTCAGCCTGCTTCGAAGCGAGTTGAACTCCCGCAGCTTATTTTCGGTCTCGGAGAATCTCACTGCGCTCATGAACGCCCACGAAAAGAGGGGTGAATTCACCTCCGCCACGTTGAGCATATCGTCGACGCCGGCACGCCGGTAGTTTTCGGGGACGCCGTTTCCGGTCTCCCACGTGAGGACCACAATCGGGGCCGTGATCCCTCGTGAGCGGAACACGCGCGAGAACCGAACCACGGTCGGGGAGGGGACATGTTCGCCGAACACGATCGCTTCGACGGTTTTGCCCGCCGCTTCGAGTGCCGCGCGCTTTGTGCGGGGCGCCAGGGCCGTTACTTCAAATTTTGTGGCTTCGCTCGCCACGGGTGCCGCTTCGAGGAGCGCCTTAAACTTCGGCGACGTGCCGATGGCGAGAACACGCATTGTTTCCATAGTGAGATGTGCGGGGATAGGTTGCTAGAACGCGGGTGACAGCGAGTGATTTCTCACCCTGCCGTTACCCTTGGGATTCAGCATTTCGGAAAGCGAGCGGAGAATCTCGTCGATGCTTTTTCCCTTTTCCCAGATGTCATCCGCGACCGTGGTGCGGAGACGCTCCCGGGTTTCATCGTCGAGGTATGCAGACATCACGATGACCTTCAGCTTGTTGTCTTTCTTGCGGGACCTCAAGAGCTCCAGAACCTCGAATCCATCCACCTTGGGCATTTTCAAGTCGAGAAGAACAACCTGAGGTCTGCGCTCTCCCATCAGGAGCAGCGCTTCGTACCCGTCGTCGGTGGTGATGACATTGGCATTGTCAAAATGGGAGCAGATCGCCTCCTTCATCAGGACGGTATAGGGGAGGTCGTCATCCACGATGAGGAATGTCGTCTGCCGGTCATCCACAAAATTGAACGGCACATCCATGCCGGATGAGATGAGAAACTTTTTCAGGTCCGCAGGCCACACCCGATAGTGTCCGCCGTAGGTTGTGAACGCCTTGATTGCGTCGCGGTAAATCCAGTTGAGGACGGTTTTCTTGCTCACCCTGCAGATTTTGGCGACGAGGCCGACGTTGAGCGGCTTTCGATACACCGTTGAGGACTTCAATCCGTTCAGATTCGATCGATATTCTACCATCTCTCCCCTCTCATCTCCATGACGCCACTAAACCTGAACTATGATGAATCTAACTCGAATATAAGAGAAAGGAGAACGAAGAATGTGATGACTGTCACCGGTTGTCGCTTCCATCACGCCTAGCGCCCCGCATTTGAAGCGGTGACCGGAGAGGGTCCGGGTGAGTTCAAGCCCGGCCGGATGAGGGCATTCTCAGAGGTTTTTGATAACCTTTACAACCTTCCAGATCAGCGTTACATCGCGCTTCCGGACGGTCATCGGCTCAAAACTGGAATTGAGCGGGATCAAATGCACATGCTGATCATCGATTTTAACCTTCTTCAGGACATCCTCATCGTTGACCCGGACGACGCAGATATCGCCGGTGTGGACCTCCTGCTGTGGGCTTACGACCACGATATCTCCATCCTCAATCCTGGGCGACATGCTGTGCCCCTTCACAACGAGCGCGAAAGCGCTGCGATCCTTTACATTATCGACGGTGACATAGCGTTCGGCATGTTCCGGATGAAACTGAATTGCGGCTTTCCCCGCCGGCACCGAAGAGAGTACAGGAATGTCAACGAGCGTGACCCTCCTCAGGGATTTCTCCCGGTGAAGAGGGCTGATGTTGCCGGGGGACGACGTGGATACCACCGAGCGGTCCCGGCCGGCCGGAAACGCCTGGTACATGTCTCCTTCGCCGGTGAGAAGCCATTCAGGCCGCACACCGGTCTGTTTGGCAAGACGCATGAGGTAGTTGCTGTCGGGCACCTGTTCTCCCTTCTCCCACCTCTGGAGCGTGCGCGCCGCGACGTCGATCTTGGTGGAAAGAGTCTGCTGGTCGAGTTCCCGGTGTTCGCGGGCTGCGCGGATCCGGTCTGCTAAGGTCGTTCTCATAGAACCCCCGGGGTCACGTCAGTTTTGTCAATGTGTGTTGTCATAGCGACATATTTGTCGCCACCGCAAATATATCATTTTTCCCCCCTGTTGTCAAGTTGAGGCGCGAATCTCACCGGAGAATGTCTCACCGAAGAACCATCATCTTAATGACGCTTCGAAAGGCGTAATCGTCTCCGGAGCCCGCCCTTGCCGACATCCTGCAGAAATAAACGCCGGAGGGGAGGTCTGAAGCATCGAATCGCTGGAAGTAGGAACCCGCCTCGTAGAGTGCATTATCAAGAAGCACCTTCGCTTCTTCGCCCAGGAGATTGTAAATCTTGAGCGTAACGCGGGCCATCCGGGGCAGATCAAATTGTGTCGTCGTGGCCGGATTAAACGGATTGGGAAAATTCTGATGCAGAGCAAATTCCCGCGGAACGGCCGGGCGAGGCGTTAGGAGAAGCGTGAGATCGGGAATATCCGCGCCCTCGATGACCGTAAGCCCTTTCGCACGAAGCGGGAGTGTTTTCCTCGCCGATCCCCGTGTGATGATTTCCAGAGACGCATCTCTTTCAGATTCAAGGACATCCCAACTGATCATGAGTGGAAATCGGGGGGCCCGGATCGCGATCGGAAAGAGCGAGGCCTTGCCACTGCCGGCCTCGGCGTGCTCGGCAAGCCGGTCCGACTGAAACCTGACGTCGAACACCTCAGCCGGGGCCGGAGGCAGTTCCAGTCCGGTTAGATCTCCGGACGCCTGCCCCCCTGCAAAATAGAGGGTTCGGGTCCTCCCCTCCGGGTCGCGAAAATCGAGGGTTGAGAAGCCCTGCTCTCTGGCGTTTTCCGGCTTGTATAATCCTGCGATTGCGCCGTCGGATGCACGCCTGGCGGCGGCTGCGGGCATCGTTGCGTTCGCAGAGACGACGATTCTCCCGGGCCCATCCGTCCTGACCCAGTACGCCGCTCCCGGTTGCAGCGTATCCGCCGCGAAATATCCCCGGAGATCCGAGTAACCGAGGAATGGCGAATTGATGTGGACTCTCGGAAGAGGAAAGACGCTATTTACGGGGGCGGGAAAGGAAATCGAGCCGATGAGGTTCCAGTTCCGGCGGACTTCGATCGTGTCAGCCCCAATTGCGGCTCCCGCAAGATCGATTCGCTGGTCCGCGGGAAATTTCACCCAGTACCCGATCCCGCCTCTTAGCGTATCATGCTTTGTATATCCGCTATCGTATGAGAAAGCGGGAGAGACTGCTCCCGGCAGCACCATCTCCCTTCGAGAGTCCCCCGCCTTTACGCGCAGCGCGAGCATGTTCCAGCCGGCCTGGACGAGAAAATTCGGAAGCATCACGGCCAGTTCAAGCGGGACCGACACGACGGGACGTCCCGGATCGTTACTCGCAATTAAGAGACTCATATGGTAGAGCCCCACGGGGAGATTCGCGTGAAACGCGACCGCCACATTATTCTTTTCACCCGGGGCAAGCGATCCTGTGTCCGGAGAGAGAATGACCGAGGCCGTGGGCCCCGCGTGGACCGTCTGACACCAGAGCCCGCTCGTCAGGATCACAAATGGATTCATCGTATCGGGCGGAGGATAGCTGTTATAAATGATCGCCGAGAAGATGCGCCCGAAACTCGTCTTCAGGGGAAGCGCAGCGCCCCGTGAACGAACCTGCACCGGTCCATGAAATGCGGTCGCCAGACAATAGAATTTACCCCTGCTCAGCGGCTGATTAATCGCGCCGGAAGAGTAAAATCCTTTCCCCGGCCCGGCACTTGCGATCGTCTTCCGTAGAATTTGGTGGAAGGGCCCATTCTGGTTGCCGGATTCGTACACGAGGAACTGGAGCTCCAACGGGCCGGAGAGATCGGCAAAGGTCTCGTATTCCCGGAGCGTCACCGGATAATCGACACTGTAGACGTTCCCTCTTAAGGTGTACGCTCCCGATTGAGCAAGGAGGGTATCCCCTACCCGGAGAGGATCGGGATTGTTCTCAATCCGGTAGCTCAAGCTTCCCAGGCCGCTGTTTGAGATACGCAGCAATCCCACGGAGCTGTCGCTCTGACGCGCCTGGATAAAAACCGAATCTGTTGCCAGTTGGATGATCGGACGCCTCGTCCCGTTCCCGTGCAGGGGGACCGCGATGATCGAATCGGACGGATCATCACAAACTATGTGGAGCACTCCCGCATAAGGCCCTTCGTGAGCGGGGGTGAAACGCACCCCAACGTCGCGGTAACGGTTTATGAAAAGAGAGAAGGAAGAAGGACCAAGCGCGGTAAATGCGGCGTCCTCTGAATAGATGCTGCGGATATGGAGTGAATCGGTTCCATGGTCTGAGATCCGGAGAATAAGCGTATCGGAAAGACCCACGAACGTGTTCCCAAAATCGAGGCTGTCCCGGTCAAGCGCGACCTTCGGCACTCCGATCAACCGCAATCTAAACGGAATCCTGATCCATGGGAGTACAGGATCGTTGGTCTTGAGTCCGATGTTCGAGAAAAACTCACCGCCGTGAGATAAGGTATTCCTGACGACTGCGAAATCGTCCAGGTCCGCCCCGGCCGCCACACTCCCCGAGTCGGGTGCGAAACCAAGCCAACTGTTGGACCGATCGGAGATGATGAATAGGTCGCTGATATGCGGGTCGGCGACAACCGTGCTCGTCGACGTCAGCATGTCCACATTGACTTCGGAGCCGCCGTTTACGTCGATAAGCCGCATGCTCCCCACGTCCTTCGCCAGGTCTGCGGGCCACGAGAGCGTCACCGGATAGAGGTCGAAGGCCTGAATATGGACGTGATAGGTATCGATTTTTGCCGGACCAATGGAGCTTCGCAGATCCAGATACAAGCCGCCCCCGATCTCACTTCTTCCCGGTATGTCGAGGAAGCGCGCTTCAAACGCAAATGGAGGGGGAGGCGGCGGAGCCTCATACTCTCCCAGCGCGGGGTCGATCCCATAGGTGGCCCTCGGATGGACACCGAAGCTGATTGTGCGATCACTCCCCATGCTGTCCACCAGGCGCAAAGGTATCGTATATTGAACTGCTGCCTGTGTGTCACCGTAGCTGTAGCTTTCAAGTGCGAACTTAGCCGGTCCCAACCCCGTATTATGGATCGCGAAGGGGACCGCGGCGCTGTCGCCCAGGTGCAGCGTCAGCGCAAGTGAGTCGGGCGTGACACTCACACTCGGAGGATAGACGACATTAGCACGGAGGATCTTCGTCACAGCCGGATGCGACGAGTCGTTGCTTGAGACGGTGAGTATCGACCGCTTCAACCCGGGTGTGCCCGAATACAGATCAACATCGACGCGTTTCGCTCCGCCGGCGGCCAACGCGAAGGAAGAGATGCTCGGCGTAAAAATTGAACTATCGGAACGGATGTCCGTCACACGGAGGGATTCAGGGAACGAGATGTTTCTGACAGCAAGGTGCATCGAAGCCTGATAACCGACGAACACGTCTCCATAATCGAGGGAGTCGGGGGAAACGCTGATCGTGGGAGGGGAAGGAGCCGACGAGAACACCATCCGTGCCGAGTATGCCTGCTGAATGCCGTTCCGGTTGTCGTTCCAGCAGGGCCGGACGATACCGTGTGCGGCCGTAATACCGATATAATCACCCATATATCCGGCCGCCAGACCGGGGATTGGTCCAGGATGGAACGGCACGTCGCTCACGCGAACATCCTCAAAGGTGTCGCCGCCATCGGCGGAAGATGAGAGATAAACGTTCGCGGAATCATTGCCGGGAAAATTCCGGCTGTCGTAGTAGACTACATAGAGCACACCGGTCGCCTGGTCCACGGTTATCCATGGAAGCCAGTGATCTCTCCCCGTGGAGTCCTGATTCACTTTCTTTGGCGCGCTCCAAGAATCACCTCCGTCGCTCGACCGGATCAGAAAAATGTCCGGTCCGGAAACGGTCTGCTCCCCGAATGCAATATAGATCCACCCGTTGCGCACCCCGGCGGTCCGATCAACGGCCATCGAGGGGAAACTGCTTACCCGAATGGAATCGCTCCCTTTGTACAGAAATCCGCGCATGTCATTTACCGGCCGGATCGACGATCCGCCTCTCCAGTGGGATCCGCCGTCGGTGGACTTGTTGAAACCCAGGCGCGTCGTCACAGGCGGCGGCCATGCATCATAGCCGGACCAGGCGGCATACAGTTCGCTGTTCGGCCCGACCGCCATGGCTATTCCTTGAGAGAAATAAGACCCGACGGTGTCGCTGATGGGCACGGGCGCCCCGAAATTTTGTCCCCCGTCAGTCGAACGCGAAATCTTGACGGGCGATCGATAGAGAGCAAAATCAGTGTAACCGGCGTAGATGGTATTCTCAAACGCGCTCCCGGAATTGAGGTCGACCGCAATGGCATCCTTGTCTACGTTGTTCGACCGGTCAGGGACGAGCGCCTCGCTCCACCCCACTCCGCCCTTTCGTGCGCGCGCGACGGCCAGGTTGCTGATGTACCCCAGAGATATGCTCGAGAAGAAGATATTTTCATCCAGATCGATAGCAACGGACGGATCTGCACGGTAATTAGAGAGGTCAGCGTGCGTCGGAAGCGTGTCGCCGCCGCTCCACTGACTTCCCCCATTCGTCGTGTAATACCACCCCTGGCTTCCGAAACCTCCCGGGGACCTGACGGCGTTTGAACCGGCCAGAATTACATCAGGATTGAACGGGTTCGAGGCGACAGACAGCTCACTCTGCGTGAGCGAAGGGTCCGGATGGAGGGGGATGTTGGGATAGATTGTCGCGATTCGCGTCCGCAGATAGATCGTGCGGGGTCGATCCGGCGCACGCGGCTCCGAGATAGCCGGCGCTGGCAGAACCGCCTTTTGGCCTGCGATCGGAATCTTTCGGGAGATGCGGGGATCGGCCCCCAGAGAAATCAGCCGTTCGAGCGGCGTGGCGGGCTTTTGCTGCGTTTGAGGATAGGCAGCGCCGACCGGCGCAAAGATGAGAAGCAAAACGAGACTCCAGCGCGTGTTCTCTCTCATGTGCCGCCTTTTGAATGGTTGATTCAAAAATCCGTGTGGTGCTGACTCCCCTGAGAGACGTCCCCGAAAGCGGGGCTGAGGCGAACGGAAACGTAGCCAAAATGGCTTGCAAAGTCAAACTACGGTCGACCCGGACCCGGACCCAAGATCAGATCGGGCGCCGAAGGCCGGGCGAAATGAGCCGTCTCGTCCCGATCAGAATCTGCTGACATCCCTGCCGAAAACCCGCGTTTTCAGCCAATCGAACAGGACAAGAATCTTGTTTTTCGCGCTCACGAGCTTGGTCAGATACACCGATCTCCAGAATAACCAGGTGGCATACCCATGAGCTCTCACCGATGTAAGGTCGGCAAGCGCCCGGTTGCTCCCGATGTAGGCGAGCATCCCGAAATTCCGCTCGCGGAAGGGCTCGACGCGTTTACCCCGGGCGAGCGCATTGAGACTTCGGGCGACATAGCGGCCCTCCTGCTGGGCAAGCTGCGCGGTGGCGGGAAGGTTTTTTTCCTCAAGTGTAGCGCAATCCCCCAGGGCGTAGATTTCGGGGTATTCCGGAACCCGGAGAAAGCGATCGACGATAATCCTGGAACCCGCATCTTTCCTGAACGGCACTTGCGAAACGAGAGGCACCGGCCCGTTGCCGGTCGACCACACAAGAAGCCCGAACGGTATCACGGTTCCATCCTTTAACCGGACCCGATTTTTCTCCACACCGACGACGCCTGAGCCCGTACGGACTTCGATCCGCTGACGCCTGAAATGGCGGATCGTGTAGGCGGAGAGCGTTGCGTCGAAGGTGCTGAGAATATGCTCGGCCGCCTCGAGGAGCGTAATCTTCACATCCTCGATGAGGTCGGGGAACGCTTCCTTCAGGTCCTCGACGAGGAAATCATGCATCTCGGCCGCGAACTCCACTCCTGTGGGGCCGCCGCCGACAACGACAAAATGGACCAGCCGCAACCGCTCTTCCCGGGGAATCCCCGGAACGCTCGCGCCTTCGAGGCAGTCGATGATTCTCTGCCGGATTTGGCGGGCATCCGAAAGTTCCTTGAGCGCCAGGGCATGTTCGGACACGCCGGGGATGCCGTACGTATTGACGCTCGCGCCCGCCGCGACGACGAGTTTATCGTACCGGACCGAAAACGTGGAACCGTCGAGCGGGCTGCTGCATCGAACCGTCCGTTCACGGGCATCGATGGCTGTGCACGTGGCCTGATAGTATCGGATCATGCTTCGGGATGTTCTGACCGGCTCGATGATGCTGCGGAACTCGATCGTTCCCACGGTCGTGCTCGGAAGGAGCGGCGTGAAGAGGAAGTGATTCCTGGGACTGATGACAACGGAGTCGTACAGCCGGGTGTCGAGCTTTTTTAGAAGGCTGAACGCCGCAAACCCTGAACCGAGAACGGTGAGGTTGGGCTTCGCCACTGGGGAGCTCAGGATCTAGGCGTCACGAAGTCTCGCAGCATCGTGAACGCCAACGCTAATCCCGAAGGATGCCGCGCTTCTTCAACTCCTCACTGATGATGCGCGTCGCCTCCTGCCGGCTGATCTGCAGCCGCGAGCCGGACTCCGCGACGGCGCTCTCGAGCGTACCCTGCCGGTTTGAAAGCCAGCGCCAGATGTGGTATCCGAGCCGGTTGCGGTCGTTCGGCTCCTCGGTCGGGATTGAAGCGACGCTGGAGTAGGCGATTTTTTCGAGCGAATCCGGGGGAAATGCCTCGGTGGGAGGGGGAGGTTTTGTAGTCATCCGATAGAACCGTCGATTATGATCAGGGGTGTTGCTGTCCTTTAGCCGGCGAGGCGGATTTGCGCGGAAAAAGCCTCAGGAAGAACTTGCCCTTCTGGTCCTGCTCTGCCATCAGCGCGATGTCCCGGGCCGATCCCGTCTGCCTCGCGTAGCGGGACGGTGGAGGGACCAGCCGCGCGATTTGATTCACAAGGATGGAGGTCATTTGAACGCCGATGAATTTTTTTCCGGTCATGCCGTAGGACTTGTTTAACACCGGTATCAGAACATGCGGCGAAGACTCGGCGGGTTCGTTCCCGTCCTCAAAGGATGCCTCGCTGAGCCGGCGAAATGCCTGTAAGGCGGGAAAGATATCGGAAAAGCTTCCTCCCTGCCAGCGGTACGGGTTCAGGCCCGCGTTCCCGTCCGGAGTGATTGTGGATGAAAGGAGAGGCTCGAGCGGAATCCGTTGAACCTGGAGCGGTTCATCGATCGGACTGTCTGAATCTTCAGACAATGAGTCCGCGGCGCGGCTCCCCCGAAGATCCAGGCGCGAGGCAAGCTCCGTCGCCGGCCGTTCGATAATTCTCGTGATGACCGGGGGCCGTCCGCCGGAAGACCGATGGCGAAGCTCTCTGAGGAAATCAGGCTGCGACGAATCGAGCCTCGAGATGGAGGAAATCTTTCTCGAAGAACCCTTAAGCTCCACCCAATTTCCAAACTGGATGTCGAGCGTATCCCTCTCCATCCTCCGGCTGTCAAACGAAATGATGCGGTACGTCTCGTCGGTGGGCTCGGCGAGACAAGGCCGAACGCCCGGTTCATCTGCTGAGAGATTTTTTGACCGGTGACAGCCAGCGCGCGGTCGACCGCTCCGAGCAGCCTGGAATAATCCTGGGGATTGCTTCGAACCCGGTCCGAGAATTCGAGGTTGAGCCAGTGGCCGAAACCGACGCTGTCGTTCGAAAACCTCCCCTGGCGGTTCGCGCCTCCGGCGAGTCTGGCATATCCCGAATCGTACATGGCCAGAGCGCAGCGAAATCCCGAGGCCCTGAGCGTGTCGCGCACCGACAGGCTGATTTGCGATATTCCCCACTGCTCGTCGGTGGTCCTGCCGTTGCTGACAACGATATCGGTCGTATCGATCGGATGGGGATACGCACGGGCCGCGTAGCCGTGGACCGAAAGGCTTAGATGAACGAGATCGGTCAGCATCTCGTGCCATTTTTCAAACATGCTTCCTTTCAGCGTCACGACATCGCATGGAAAAACGCCGGCTGACCGGTCGGTGCCGGCGATCATCAAACATTCGGCGTTGAGCGACCGGAAGAGCTCGGCGCCCAAGACCGCTGAGTTCCCGTCGTGGATCGGATGGGGAACGTGAACGTACACTCTCTTCGCCTGGTTTCGATTGAAGACGAGCGTCCCCCAACCTCGCCGGAGGGGGGAGTTCTCCCGGAGGACATCGTAGTAGTTCGCGCCCGTTCCTTCGGATTGATACCGCGCAGAGAATGACGGGCTCCGCCTCGGCGCGATCGGATCCCGGTCTGGCGCCGGTATCTCGAGAAGCTGGTAGTCGTACTTGGCCAGAATCCTGCGGCATTTGTCCAGGGACCGCTCGCGCAACAGGGCGAATACGGTGCGCCATTCGCGCACATCTTCTTCAGAAACAGGGGCCGGCGCCATCCTGTCGGCCACAGAATTTCTAACGACATCATCGAGCAACGATTGAAGATTTGATGAAGCCGACGGCTGGGCGGAGCCCCGGACGAGGCAGAGAAGTATCAGCGCACTGAGGAAAAAAAACAGTCGTTTGTTTCCCCGGATCAAGGTGTACCTCTCTAATGGACCTGGCTGGTTGAAGCGGGTGATTCGGGAGAAGGTGGGATTGGTCTCTCCTCACCCACTTTCAAGGTAGATGAATGGCGGGAGAAAGTCAAACAAATCGGGACGTCCTAAATGCCTATTGCGAGCAGTTCTTAGGTATACTTTCGCGATTTGCTCGTTATAATGCGTTTTATCGGTCATTCCGGGGCGCCGGATTGGCCATCTTCAGTCGCCATGCCCGCCCCCCTCCGATACCGGCTCGTTGTCTTGATTCGGCAACGAAATTGACCGAATTTTTGGACAAACAGGTGTTGAGTGCGTGAATTTGAGTGAAAATAGGGCCTTTCTCGCTGGCACATGCTTTGCACCTAACGATGGCAAAGTATGATCAAGAACGCATACTTCTATCGGAAGGAGAACGCAATGAAACGACTTTTGATGTTGCTCTTCGCGTGCTTCGTGCTGGCGGGGATCGCTAAGGCGGATCCCCCTTACGGCGAGTACGGCCACCACTACGGCATCAGGGGAAGTTTCGGAGTTTTCTATGAGAACCTTTCGCCGTATGGTGAATGGATCGACTTCAATTTTGGATATGCATGGAGACCCGCCCGCGTGTCACATGGCTGGCGCCCGTACCTGTATGGCCGCTGGGTGTGGTCAGACTACGGATGGTATTGGGTTTCAGATGAACCGTTCGGCTGGGCGGCGTACCATTACGGCCGCTGGTACTATGACGATTATTACGGATGGATCTGGATCCCCGACGACACCTGGGGCCCGGCGTGGGTGGAGTGGCGCTATGACGACGACTACATCGGCTGGGCTCCGTTGTGCCCGTACGCGTCGTTCGATGTGAGGTTCGGCGTAAGGTTTACGCAGAACTGGGTTGCGCCGTACAACTACTGGAACTTCATACCATGCCGGTACATCGGTGCGGAACGTGTGGTCGATTATGTTCAGCCGGTCGAGAGAGTACGAAGGGTCTTTGGAAACACTCGCTCGGTGCTCGACATCCGGGCGGAAAATGACAGGATTATCAACCGCGGCATCGATCCTCAATTCGTGGAGCGGCGCGCGAACGTGCGGCTCGATAGAGTGGACGTTATTGCGCATGACCGCGCCCAGGGCGAGAGGCTTGTGAGGGACGGAAACCGGCAGCGCGTCGAGGTGTTCCGTCCGAGGCTCGACACCCGGATTCGCTCAAACGACGTGCGGCCGCCCGAAGCCCGGCGTGCCGAACACCCGATATCCTTCGACGGTCCGCCGAACAGCCGGGGGCAGGCCGACGGACGCTTCAATATGCCGGATCGTTCGCCCGATGTCAGGCGGGACACCAGGATTCAGGACCGCAGGTCCGTTGAACGGGCGCCTGCCGAGCCCCAGCCCGACCGGAGGATCGAGAATCGCAACCAGGGTCAGCGCCCGCCGGATGTCCGCCGGGACACAAAGATTCGGGATCGCGGATACCAGGATGAACCCCGGCAGAGCGACGCCCGGGAAGGTCGTGTGATGGAAAGGCCGGGTCGCCCGGATCCCGCCGTGCGGGATCGTGGGATCGACAGGCCGGGTCGTCCGGATCCCGGATCCCGGGATCAGCGGCAGATGAGGGAACCGCCGCGACGTGAGGCGGCCGGGCAGAACAGAGAGCAACAGATTTCAAGACCACCGCGGCAGGAGCGTCCTATGCCCGGGCAGCGGCCGGAAATGCGACCGCAGAGCCGCCCGAAGCCTGAGCCGCCGCGGGAGAGAGGTCGCGACGGGCGCGATGGTCAGCGAGGCGGGAGGTAGTTAGATGGCCAGCGAGGAGGGAGGTAGCCAGATGGTCAGCGAGCTAGAACGTAGATAGGCTGACTTTCGAAAGATTTGCAAAGGCGATCCCATGACCGGGGTCGCCTTTTTTTATACGCTCCACCAAAAGCTGATCTTCAACAGCATGACGTTGGAGGGAGCCGACCGAAAC
>VBOC01000078.1 GCA_005877655.1 Ignavibacteria bacterium | reverse complement strand
AGCGTCCAATGCCTCCACATCCGTGGGGGGCGGCGGAAGTGAGGAAGAATGAAAAGTTGGGCGAGGCGCCGATAGATATTCCTCGTCGAAACTGAGTCAGGTCATAGGTTGTCCTCGTCCCAACTTGATCAACTCATAGGTAGTACTCGTCCCAATTGAATCAACTCATGGGTAGTACTCGTCCCAATTGAATCAACTCATAGGCAGTACTCGTCCCAACTGAATCAAGTCGGAAACTTTACAATGAAAGACGCATAAATGGATAGACGAGGATTTTCGTACCTGCTGATCGTACTTTTTCTCCCGACGATTATCGGCTGCGGCTCCCCCGGGAAGAAGTCCGAAGGTACGTCCGGGCGGATCAAGATCGGATTTCTGGTGAAGCAGCCCGATGAGCCCTGGTTTCAGAACGAATGGAAGTTCGCGCAGCAGTGCGCTGACTCCTTTCGTTTCGACCTCGTTAAGATCGGCGCCACGGACGGGGAAAAAGTCCTGGCGGCCATTGATAATCTCGCAGCTCAGGACGCTCGCGGATTTGTGATCTGCTCGCCGGATGTGAGACTGGGCCCTGCGATCCTGGCAAAGGCCAACAACGCCGGTTTGAAACTCATGAGCGTCGATGACCGCTTCGTGGGCGCAGATGGGAAATTTATGCCCGAGGTTCATCATCTCGGCATTTCCGCCAGCGAGATCGGGAAGGCCGTGGGCCGCGCGCTCAATGATGAAATGAGAAAGAGAGGGTGGAACATAGAAGAAACCGCCCTCTGTGCGGCGACGTGGGAAGAATTGCAAACTGCACGGGAACGGACCGACGGCGCGATCGAGGCCCTGACTTCTGCCGGATTTCCAAAGGAGAAGGTCTTTAAGGCGCCGCAGAAGGTTGCCGACATCCCCGGTGCTTTCGATGCCGTGAACATCCTTCTTACGCAGCACGCGAACGTCAGCCGCTGGCTCATCTGCGGCAACAACGACAACGCCGTCCTCGGCGCAGTCCGCGCGATGGAAGGACGCGGTTATGGGGCCTCGAATGTCATCGGTATTGGAATTAATGGCACCGATTGCACTGTAGAATTTCAGAAGAATAAACCGACCGGATTCTTCGCCTCCATCCTGCTTGCCCCTCGCCGGCACGGATTTGAAACGAGTCAGATGCTGTACAGGTGGATTAAGGACGGCGTCGAGCCGCCGAAGGAGACTTACACTACGGGTATCTTGATCACCCGCGAAACTTATCAGCAAGTCATGCGGGAGCAAGGACTCCTGTGATCGAAGTCCTCCCGGCACCGGTCCGCCGAATTTCCACGACACCTACCGCGGTAGCCCTGGCGCGGGTGGATCCAATTTCCAAGTCCCCTTCGCTCCGGTCGAGTGAAGTTCCGAGGCCCCTACCGCGGTCGTTTCGTTGCAGCGGTACATAGCAGCGCACCCGGTAGGATGACGCGACAGGACCCGATCCCCTCAATCGCAGAGCGTTTTCAATCAGTCTGGCAGAATCTGGGGATGATGGCTGTCTTCGCCGTTCTTTTCTGCACAGTTTCCATGTTCGTCCCGAATTTTTTCAGTTGGGTGAACATAAACGGCCTCGCTCTCTCCGTGGCAACTGTCGGCATCATCTCTTGTACGATGGTCTTCTGCCTTGCAGCGGGCGACTTTGATCTCTCGGTCGGTTCTGTGGTTGCGTGCGCGGGTGTCCTGGCAGCGGTAGTGATCGATAAGACCGATAGCGTGGCACTGGGTATATCTGCCGGTATTCTCGGTGGCGCAGTGGTCGGCTTGATCAACGGGATCGTGATCGCCGGTATTGGCATTAACGCTCTGATCACAACGCTTGCGACGATGCAAATTGCGCGCGGCTTATCATATATCATTTCCGATGGAAAGGCGGTCGGCATTCGCGAGGCAGGCTTCTTTGCGCTCGGCGTTTCCGCCTGGCTGGGAATTCCGACGCCTGTGTGGATTATGATCGCGTGTTTTCTTACGTTCGGCGTATTACTGAATCGCACACCCTTTGGCCGTCATAGTCTCGCTATCGGCGGGAATAAAGAGGCAGCGCATCTCGCGGGAGTTGCGGTGAAACGCATAAAGATCACCACGTTCACCATGCAGGGACTGATCGCCGGGTTCGCTGGAGTCATTCTTGCCTCCCGCATGACGAGCGGACAGCCTGGTACGGCACAGGGACTGGAGCTTCAGGTGATTTCTGCGTGCGTGCTTGGAGGAGTTTCCCTCTCCGGCGGGATAGCGACGATGAGCGGAGTCGTTGTCGGTGTGCTGATCATGGGAACAGTGCAAAACGCCATGAATCTATTGAACATTTCAACCTTTTATCAATACGTTGCCAGCGGCGGGGTGCTTCTCGCTGCTGTATTGGTAGATAGGTTGAAACATAGAAGTCAGAAATGAGTTCTCCCCCGATAATACGGCGTCGACATCGGGATCATCAACACCAAATTCGGCAAACAGTGTTTGCCGAATCTGCTCTATTGCCGACTCCATCTCGCATATCTTCGAGCCATTCGGAAAAAAACACCCCCGGACGTCAAGTAGCGCTATTCCCCCCATCGTCCCTGACAGAAAATTTATAGTATGAATACGCCATTCTTACATAAATTTTTCACACTGATCTCCCTCTGTTTGTTACCTTTCTTCTGCAGGCTATCTCCGCTCACCGCTCAAACACCTGCATCACCCGCGCCGCTATTCAGACCGCCGGCAGTTCCGCTCGTAACACACGATCCCTACTTCAGCATCTGGTCAATGAGCGATCGCCTGACGGACGATTGGCCGCGCCACTGGACGGGATCTGTGCAGGCGCTCGCCAGTCTCATCCGAATCGACGGCAAGACGTATCGGCTGATGGGGATCGCGCCGGGCAACGCGCCACCGATGCCGCAGACCAGGCTGACCGTTTACCCGACAAGGTCAGTTTACGAATTTGAGGCGGATCAGGTTCATGTAACGTTGACGTTCTTGTCTCCCCTGCTCCCCTGTGCATGCCATTGATGCAGCGTTGCATTTCGTCTCACTTTACTTCGATCATTCAGCCGAGCTCGTCGTCAACTCTTCCGGACAGAAAGTCATCTGGTCGCGCAACCAGATCGAGAACATGACCGTTCTGCGGATGGGCTCGGTGGAACAGCCGGTCCTTCAGAAGTCCGGAGACGATTTGAGGATCGACTGGGGGTATTCGTGTCTTGCAATCCCCGATCAAGAAGCGCATTCCATCGCCCCGGGTTCGAGCACTGCGGCCTCGACCACCGCCACCTCGAGGGCTACGATCTCGACCACCATGTCCTCGAGTTCCAAAACTTCGAGGCCCAAATCCTCGGGCGCCACAACCTCGACCGCAATGACCGGACACCTCTCTGCGCGCGATGCCTTTACGGAAACGGGAAAGCTCCCCCTTTCCGACGATCTGCGAATGCCGAGAGCTGCGGGCGATGATTGGCCAGTCGCAGCTGTGGCCTTTGATCTCGGGAAAGTCGGCACCACGCCTGTTTCACGGCATGTACTCCTCGCATACGACGAGCAGTACTGCATCGAATTCCTCGAGCGCAGATTGAAGCCCTATTGGCGGCGGGAGGGTACAGAGATAGCCGATCTATTGAAAACCGCCGAGAAGGAATATGAAACACTCCGGCATCGATGCGAGCAATTCGACAAGGAACTGATCGCTGACCTGGATCGGGTCGGAGGAGAGAAATATGCACGGCTCGCAGTGCTCGCTTACCGGCAGTGCCTCGCAGCTCACACGATGGCAGTGGATATCGACGGAACACCACTGTTATTCCCAAAGGAGAATTTCAGCAACGGATGTGTGAGCACGGTCGATGTCTTATATCCCTCCTCTCCGTTCTTCCTTCTTTTCAATACTCGACTCATGAATGCGGCCCTGACACCGGTACTCACCTACGCTTCGACTGAACGCTGGCGCCACGAATATGCTCCGCATGATCTCGGAACCTACCCTCTCGCGAACGGACAGGTGTACGGCGGAGGCGAAAAATCGGACGAAGACCAGATGCCGGTCGAAGAGTGCGGCAACATGCTCCTCATGGTGTCAGCTATGGCAGTGGCCGACGGCAGCGCCGGGTATGCGCTGAAGTACTGGCCGCTTCTGGAGAAGTGGGCTGCGTATCTCCTCGGTAAAGGGCTTGATCCGGAGAATCAGCTCTGTACGGACGACTTTGCGGGACATCTCGCCCACAACACGAATCTCTCTGTCAGGAGTTCGCGGCAAAGTGGATCCGGATGGCTGATGACGGCAACCATTATCGCCTTGCCTTTGACAAGCCGGATACCTGGAGCCAGAAGTACAACATGGTTTGGGACCGGATCCTCGGCCTGAATCTCTTCCCGAAAACTGTCGCTCAAAAGGAAATCTCTTCTTATCTCACCCGGCTCAACAGATACGGCCTCCCTCTTGATAATCGGAAGGGATACACAAAGCTCGATTGGGAGGTCTGGACAGCGACGATTGCCGAATCCCCATCCGACTTTCAGGCGCTCATCGCCCCTGTTGCGGATTTCGCAAACGAGTCGCCCAGCCGTGTGCCGCTCACCGACTGGTATTCGACTACCGATGCGAAGCAGGTGGGTTTCCAGGCCCGGGCGGTGGTGGGAGGCATTTATATTAAGATGTTATCCGATTCTGGAATATGGAAGAAGTGGGCGGGCAAATCGAGGTGAAAAGACGAGGAAACAACACCAATCTTACTGTCAAGCCAATGATGGCGCATGATGATCGCAGATAGCGTACTCGGTTCTGTCGGAAACACCGCAATCGTCCAACTGAAGCATGTGGTCCCTCCTAACTCCGGCCGGATCCTTGTGAAGCTCGAATCGGCTAATCCGACCGGCAGCATGAAGGACCGGATGGCAAGAGGTGTAATAGAGGGGGCTGAAGCGGCCGGCCTTCTGATGCCGGGGGTAACAGTCGTCGAATACACAGCAGGAACGACGGGCATTTCTCTCGCACTCGTGTGCGCCGCGAAGGGATATCGGTTACACGCCGTGTTTTCGGACGCATTTAGTGAGGAGAAGCGGGTGACAATGCAGGCCTATGGCGCCACGGTCACAGACGTTAAGAGCGACAATAAGATGATAACAGAAAGACTCATCAAAGCGATGATCGAGAAATCGCGCAAGATCAGCGAGCAGCCCGGGCATTGGTGGGCTGATCAACTCAACAACCGCGATGCCACGGCAGGTTATTACTCCCTGGGAGATGAGATCTGGTCGCAAAGCTCCGGAGAAATCGATGCGTTCGTGCACTCCATTGGCACAGCACATTCCATCCACGGCGTCACCAGGGTGCTCTGGAAACACAAGCCGAAGGTCCATATCGTCGCGGTCGAACCCGCCGAGACGGCAGTTCTGTCGGGAAAGCCAAGTGGATCCCACCGAATCGAGGGAATTGGCATCGGATTTGTTCCTCCGCTGTGGCAGCGGGACATGGTCAATGAGATTCAGATGGTGAGCTCGGAGGAGGCGATGGCTATGGCGCGCCTGCTTGCCCGTAAGGAAGGCATTTTCGCCGGCACCTCCTCCGGGGGAAATGTAGTTGCCGCGCTCCGTGTCGCTGAACGACTTGGTCCGAAGGCGACGGTTGTCACGCTCATCGTCGACTCTGGTCTCAGATACGTGAGCACCGAGTTATATAAGAGTCAATGATCGCCTCCGGCCGGTGAGACGCGCGGGTATCTAAAGTTTTCCCTGATCTCTTCAGTCGCATCGAATGAACAGCTCCACATTCGCACCTATCAAAAAGTTCCTTGTTTCCGTCCAATAAAGAGTCCCACCCTGGATGAATGCTCGCGCCGAGTCAGAAATGAGATACAAGATCCGGAAGGCCACTCTCATAGACGCTCCCGCGATCGGGGAGCTCATCAAGATTTCTGCACGCGGTCTCAGCGCGGAAGATTATACGTCCGAACAGATCGAGGGAGCGCTTAGAGGAGCATTTGGCGTTGACTCCGATCTGATTAAGGACGGAACGTATTTTGTGACGGAGGCAGGTGATGTTCTTGTGGGATGCGGCGGCTGGAGCTACAGGAAGAAACTGTTCGGAGGAGACACGCTGGCATCGGAGGAGGCGGGCAAACTTGATCCCCGAACCGACTCCGCGAAGATCAGGGCCTTCTTCGTGCATCCATTATGGGCAAGGAAGGGGATCGCAAAAGCGATCCTTTTGCGATGCGAAGAGGAAGCGGGGGCGATGGGCTTCAAATCATTGGAACTGATGGCTACCCTCCGAGCGGAATCAATCTCTACTTCCGTCGCCGTGAAGGCGCGACTCCCCTCCCAGTTCGTG
This sequence comes from Ignavibacteria bacterium, assembly GCA_005877655.1. Lineage (GTDB taxonomy): Bacteria > Bacteroidota > Ignavibacteria > UBA10030 > SZUA-254 > VBOC01. Next base: position 2,754 of record VBOC01000078.1, on the reverse strand, counting down.
GGATCTGCCGGTTATCTATCCATAGCGATCTATAATCTCTCCCATTTCACTCCCTTCATCGCGTCGCGAATTCTCTTCCCCACCGCTTCCGCCGCAGGTGGATCATAGTTGGCCAGCACGACCACGATGTTCCCCGTTTCCGCACTGAAATCCAACAATGCATTCACCCCGGGCACTCCGCCTGCGAGCCCCATGCCTCCTTGTTTAAGAGGAAGGGGAGGATCCGTCTGCGGGAGAACACCGGTAAGCATCCATTCTGAATACCGTGCCGAGATCAGCTTTCCGTTGAGAAGCGCGCGTACAAAGCTGCGCATATCATCCAGAGTCGAATAGCCGCCCCCGGCCGAGCTTCCCCTGCCGGGTAGTTCACTGGTATTGCTTTTCCACGCTTGATCCTGTCCCCGCGGGTGGGTATACCCTATCGCAGTGTTCGCTGGCATCGCATTGCTGGGGAACCAGCCGCTATTGTTCATGGCCGCGGGTGTAAAGATATGCTCGCTCACGTATGAATAATAGTCCTCTCCGCTAAGCCGTTCCACGATGAGCCCGAGCACGACGTACCCTGCATTCGAATACTGGCGCCGGCTCCCGGGCTCGAAAAGCAGGGTATCGTCCACAAACAACTGAAGGTAATCGTTCAGCGTGCGAATTTTGTTTTTTGGTGTTGCTTCAAATTTCTCACCGAAAATATTCCCCATACCCGATTTCATGGCAAGAAGCTGTTCGATTGTCACTCTTGCGGCGATGGATTTGTTCGGATAGTCCGGGAGATAATCGATGACCGGTTTATCGAGAGAAAGCTTTCCGGCTTCGGCAAGCTGTGCGATCGCGAGACGGGTGAAAAACTTGTTAATGGAACCAAGATTGAACCTCGTGCTTACTCCGTTCGGGACATGGAACCCCTTCTCCGCATCGCCGTAGGCCTTTTTCAGCATTACAGTCGTATCGTGCACCACAAGGACAGCGCCGGAGAACTTATCGTCGCGGACACTTTGTGCCAGATAATCCCCGACGAACTTGCCGAATTCCTCCTGGCCCATGGTGGCCGGACTGCTGGTCGCCTCCTGCTCTCCCAGATCCACACGAAGCCCGGCAAGTTTGTATAGCGCTGTGGTGTCGAATTCAAATGTGAGCGTGAGGATATCTCCGTTCCCAGCCCTGGCAACCACACCGAGTGAGTTTGGACCGGTATCGAGTATTTTCTGCGGCGTCAACGATTTCGCCTCCTGACGAAACTGCTTCGCCCTCTCCAATCGTGCCTCGACTGGTCGCTCCGCCAATCCCTTTGGCGCGACATTATCGATGAAGAACTGCCGCAGCTTCGCGTCGTCGCCGCTGTTGAATGCATCGATATACTGCTTTGCTACTTTCCCCGCCGGAGTGTCGGGAAGAGCTACTTGTGCCGTGAGGAAGACTCGAAGAACTATGGTAAGAATGAACGCCAGGTACATTGAAGAGAGATGAACTCTCATCTCGGACTCCTTCCATCGTAGCGTTATTATAGTATCCCTCCCGCCTGCAGGAGAGGCTGTCTTCTGATCGAACGGCGCATGCTTCGGAAAGTTTCGTACAGAAGTTCACCCCGAGATGGACTCATTGGTACCTGCCCGTCGTTCGAACTGAACCAAATCCCCAGGAAAAGCGGCTTTTGGTGGTGCTTCCGCCATGCTACCATTGATAAGACTCTCAAAGAGCGAAATTCGTTGACTTTATCCTTAAATTCCCATAGGTTATACCATGCGGAGGCAACTTGTCCTCCGCCGCCCGCCATCCCTGCCCCGCGACGGGAGGAGCGGATACCAGACGACTTTCTTCTGATCCTGGAGCCTGGATGAAATTGCGGCAGCCTTTCCTTTTGTTCCTTATCCCCTGCTTCATCGCTTCTGCCCTCGCCCAGGCGCCGTCCCGTCTCATCCCGATCGACCTTAAGCAACGAGCCCCCTCTAAAGTTGGTCAACCGGCAATCGCTCCCGGCGGCACACTCGTATTTCCAACAGGGAAAGCTCTTCCGGGTTCATCGATAACGTCCCTTCCTCCCGGCGCGAAATTTATCTCAATTACGAAGGGCGACAGTACGCTTGCGGCCTTCACCGTTGGCAATGAAACCGAAATGAACGCAATTGTTCAGTTCAGGAGTCCGCCGCTAAGCACTCTCGGAAGTTTCAAGGACAAATCACGCACTGCCCGGCTGCAATCTGCGATATCGGCAGCCCGGGCGGATCACGGTCAGTTCAAATCCGACCTTCCAGCGATCGAGGCAACGTTGCGCGCGCAATCGCGGGTACCATTCTCAGCACCGAACGCGACGATCCGATATGAATACCTGACGGCACTGAACGGCGTGGCAATCACCTCGTCTCGCCGGGTCTTGGATGAAATCAGCAAGCTTCCCTATGTGGAAAGTGTCGATGAGGATGTGGAAGTCAAGGCCCTCGATGATTCGAGTAACGCTCTCATCGAGGCTCCCCTTCTTTGGAATATCGGGATCCATGGAGATAGCATTGATATCGGTATTATTGATACGGGCATAGATTACTTCCACGAGGCTCTTGGGGGAGCCGCCTTCCCGAACAGCAAGGTAGTGGGTGGATATGACTTCATCCACAACGACAACGATCCGTTGGATGACAACGGCCATGGCACACATGTGGCAGGAATAGCAGCGGGAAAGGGCCCTGGCCCGACCAATCTTCGGGGCGTCGCCTACGAAGCCCGTCTGTGGGCCTTTAAGGTGCTCGATGCGTTCGGGCGCGG
>VBOC01000076.1:5372-11310 GCA_005877655.1 Ignavibacteria bacterium | reverse complement strand
GGACCTTTTGTTGCATATCCCTTACCAGGCCAGCATAGTCACCGCTCAGGTAGTGGGCACTGGCCTGCAGACTGTTCATCTGTTCGCTGCTGCCGCCCTCCTTGAAATAGCGCTGCGACCATTCGATCGCCTTGGCGTAGTCTTTTGCCCGGTACGACACGTTCGCGATGGCCTCGAGTATTTGCAGCTTTTCGGCCGTCTGCAGCCGGCCGCTGGTCAGCACGGCCTCGAAGGACCTGGTGGCAGTCGCATCGTCGCCGGCACCCGCAGCGGCGCTGCCACGCATTCGATCGAGAATGTAATTCTCGTACGGCGTGCGGTCGCTGACGGCGTCCGCTTCGCGGACCTTGCCCAGCGCATCCTTGTACTTGCCTTCTTTCAGCAACTCCTGCGCGGCCTGCAGCGGTTTACCGATCTCCGGGCGCAGCGTTTCCTGCGCCTGTGCCAGGCCCGCCGCCAGCATCAGCGCAGCCACGAACAATCGTGCGTTTCCTGCCATGGCGCTCACTTGATGAACTGCTCGTTGCCGATCATGCCGATCTTCTTCAGGCCCAGGCGCTGGGCGGAAGCCATCACCGCGGCCACGCGGTCATACTTCACCAGCTTGTTGGGACGCAGGTGGACCTCGGGCTGGACGGCCTGGGCGGCCTTTTCCTTCATCCTTGATTCCAGCGCCGCCCGATCGGCGATGACCTCGCCGTTCCACAACACGGTGCCGTCGAAGTCGACATCAATACGAACGATCTCGGGTTCCGTCGTTGCGGGCGGGGCTTTGCCCGACGGCAGGTTGAGGCTGACCGAATGCAACTGGATCGGAATCGTGATGATCAGCATGACGAGCAGGACCAGCATCACGTCGATCAAGGGCGTGGTGTTCATTTCACCCATGACCTGTGGTCGACCCTTCTTTCCCCCATTTTGAGCAAGGCTCATTCCCATGGTCATCTCCCCATTTGCCGTGCCGGTGGTTCGGTCACGAAAGCGACCCTTGTGATGCCGGCACGCTGGCAAGCGAAGATGATTCGGCCTATCGCCTCGTAGCGGCTCGCGCCGTCGCCCCGGATATGCACCTCGGGCTGCGGGACCTTGACGGACTCCACCTTCAATCGCTGCAGGAAGGCAGACGCGTCCGGAATGTGCAGATCGTTCCAGTAGATGTCTCCATCCTTGTCAACCGATACAACGATGTTCTCGGGCTTGCTCGTGCGCGGCTGGTTCGACTCCTTCGGGAGGTTCAGCTTAATCGACGTCACCGCCACGGGAATCGTGATAAGGAAAATGATGAGCAGGACCAACATCACGTCCACCAAGGGAGTGGTGTTGATTTGCGAGTTGCATTGACTGACGCCTCGAGACGCGCCCACGCTCGTGCCCATCAGGCTCTCCTCACGCGGCCGCCGGGGCAGCCAGAAGCATGGCGCGCAACTTCGATCCGAACGTTGTCACGTGATGCAATGCGCTCGTGTTGCGACCGACCAGCCAGTTGTACCCAAGCACTGCGGGCACGGCTACCGCCAGGCCAAGAGCGGTCATGATCAGAGCATCGCCGACCGGACCGGCTACCTTGTCGATGCTCGCCTGGCCGGCGACGCCGATTGCGGTGAGCGCATTGAGGATTCCCCAGACCGTGCCGAACAGACCGATGAAAGGGCTGGTCGAGCCCACCGTGGCAAGGAAAGCCAGGCCCTTTTGCAAGCGATGCTCCACGTCCTCATTGGCCTCTTCAAGCGACGTGGTGATCCAGGAACTGAGGTCGACTCCTGCCAGCACCCCTTCGTGTCGCTTGCTGGCTTCGATGGCCGTATCGGCAATAAAGCGGAAGGCGCCTTCTTTCGCCAGCCCTTCGGTTCCTTTCTGCAGTGTTCCCGACTTCCAGAAGGTCGAGCCTGTTCCGACAGCCTTGGCTTCCCTCAGCAGCTTGCGCTGCTCGAGCAGCTTTGCGACCAGGATGAACCAGGTGCCCAGAGACATGATCATCAAGACACCCAGCACGCCCTTGGACACCAAGTCGCCGTGCTGAAGGATGTCTTTCAAGCCATAGGGGTTATCGAGCGACTCCGCGGCACCTGGGAGGGCAGTCGCCGCATTCACCGGCTCGGATTGGGCGCGCGCGACGGTGGTAGCGCCCAGCGCCAGCCCAGCGACCAGTAGCAGAGTCGCCGGAAGCATGGTCATTCGTGTGGTGGTGGACATTTTTTCTCCAATCGTCGTGGATGGTTCGAGGACAAAAGCGGTTAAGCGGGCTCCCGGTCGCCCTAGCGGGACCTGAAGACGAATGGCACCTGGACCGCGACGTCATGCCCCAGGCCCGCGCACTTGTATTGGCTGACGATTTTCATGCTTCCCTTTGCAAATACGGGATGCGAGGCGCTGAGCGCCGTGACGTCCTTGACCTCGCCGTTTGCACCCAGAGTGAACTGGATCAAGGCGCTGCCCTCTTCGAGCCCCGCGCGGATCGCTTCACGTGGGAATCCGGCATCGCCCATGACCTTGGCGTAGTTGGAACACGCGACCGAAGCCGACACAGGCGCTGGTGCCGTTGCGGGCGCCGGTGCCGTGGCCCGAGGAGCTACCGCAGGCACCACGGGCGGGGGCTCGGCGACGACCGCACTGATGGTCGTTTGTGGCGGCGGTGGGGCCTGCACCTGCACCTCGGGTGGAGGTACAAAAGCGGGCGGAGGCGGCGTGAACTTGGGTGGCGGCGGCAACTCGATCACTTTGGGCGGAGGCGGAGGCGCTTTAACCTCATCGATGATCTTGGTCTCGATGGGCGCATTGATTACCTGCATGACCTTGTGCCCGAGCCCATTCATCAGCGCCCACAACAGCACAATGTGGAAGGCAACGGCGACGCCAATGCCGGCCGTCGATATGGTCGCGCTCTTCTCGGGTTGGACGAAGCTCATCGGATAAACCCCGAGAAGCGTTGAAGGGCCCCCAACAACGTCATTTTGTTGCCTCCTCGAGTCCCGTCGGCCTCAACCCGCCGATGGCATGGCGAAGGACCCTTGGCATCTTCAGAACTTCACGTTACCCATGACATATACCAGGCGACCTATCGGCGAATAGGTCGAGACGTCTGCGTTGTTGTCGGTGTAAGCCTGCGGAGCGAGCGGTGGCATCCGATTGGCAATGTTGTTGACGCCCATCGCGACGGCCCAGCCCTTGATCGGGCGGATCGTGCTGCTGGGCGTGTCATCGGTATACGCGGCGCGCAGATCCCAGGTGATGTAGCTCGCGACGGGGAGCGCCTTCAGCGTCTTGCTGTTTTCGTAAACGATGCCGCCAGGGCCGATGTCGGTCACCGAAGAAATGAACGTGTTGCCGAGCGTTACGTCGTATTTTTCAAGCTTCCAGTCGAGGGTCGAATAGAAGCGAACGCGTGGTACCGTGCCCTGGACGCCCGTGCCGCCGTTGGTGACGGTGCCCGCGTACTCATAGAACTTCTGGCCCGGCAAAGCCTGGAACTGGTAATGCAGGAAGATCGCGCCGGTCGTACCTACCGTGAAGGTTCCAAGGCCGTGTGCCGGCAGTTCGTAGTCGACGCTGACGTTGGTCGATCGCGTACAGGTTCAAGGAGTTGCCGCCCCCGCGCAGGTACGCGCCCAGTGAGCCCGGCGTTCCGAAAGGCTGCGTCGCGCCGGCCGAGCCCGGGAAATTGCCAAAGCCGAGATTGTTGTAGAACGGCGAGGCCGATCCCAGCTGGTCGATGCTTTGCAGAATATTCGTGAAGCCGATCCCGCCCGGATAGCCCTGCTGGCGAATGTCCGAAAAGTCGACCGTCACGTTAAGCCCCGCCAGCGCTTGCGGCGAGATCGCAAAGCCGACCGAATACGACTTCGCCTTGCTGGGTTCCAGCTTCGGGTTGTTGCCGTCCTCGCCGTTGATTTGGTCGCCGGCGATGCCGAACACGGACTGCACGACGCCAGGGCCGACGAGCCGCGTATCGGTTGGGCCATTCAAGGCAAAAAGCGTCGGAGCGGTAAACGATTTTGCGTAGGTTCCGCGAACCGTGACCTGCGGGTTGACCGGTTGCCAGCGGAAACCCACTTTTGGAACCACGGAGCCGCCCGCATCGCTGTAACGTTCGGCACGTGCCGCGCCGATCAAGTCGAACGCGTGCACGCCCGGCAGTTCCATGCTCGGGCTCGTCAGCGGCGCACGAAATTCCGCGAACGCGGCGCTGATGTGCCGACTGCCGCTGAACGGATCCGCAAAGGTGCCGCCGATCCAGCGCTGAGCAGTTGGACCCGTGTTGAGCCCATTCGGGTCCGTCTGACCCGACAGGCTCTCGCGGCGGAAACTGGCACCGACCGCCACACGGAACTTGCCCGCGGGCAAACTAAAGGGTGCTCCGGCGACCTTGGCGTCGATCGACGCAAGGCGGCTGCCAGCGTTGATGACTTCGGTTCCAAAGAGATTGGCGAGCGATCCCGGAACTGCGCCGCTGGCGCGTGCAAACGGGTCGAGCGCGGGTTGGAGGACCCGGCCATTGTTTTCGCTGAACCCGGGCGCGACGAGACTATATTTGCCGCCTGCCGTCGGGTTGCCGTTGGCGTCGTAGCCACCGGCGATCGCGCGCGGAAGGTTCGGTTTGTAGATCAGATTCGTCTGCCGCTGGGTCAGCAGGCTTTGACTGTAGACATAGGCCGTCTCCCAGTTCCAACCCCACAGGTCGCCACGCAGGCCCGCAGTAACGCGCGTGCCTTCGGCCGTGTCATAGAACTGGTGCGGATAAGGCGTGTAGCCGACCTGGACCTGCGGAAACGCGGTCGTCAACGGGTTATACGGAGCTCCGGCGGGCACCGTCACCGAGGTCACAATCGGGATGAACTGCGTGAAGCTGTCGGTCTTCGATAACATGGCGTCGCCGAACGCCGTCAACTTCCCGCTCGGCTGCAGGTCGGTTTCGAAAGTTGCGACCAGCGAGTCCTGGTCCTGGCGCAGCAGCAGCGTCTGAAACGGCGACAAGTCGTAGGACGCCTGAACGCTTTTCGGGGTCGCCGGAATATAGGTGCCGTTGGCGATCAGCGCTGCGACCGAGCCTGCGGTTGCAGCGGTGCCCGTCGGGTTGGTGTCGCGCGGTGAACCGAGGCCAGGAGCCAGCAATGCGCCCGGGTTCAGTCCGTTCGCGCCAACCGCCCCGGGCACGGCCGCCGTGCGACCGGCCAACGGTGAAGGCGACGAAAACGGACGCTGGTTCTGAAACAGCGGGTCGGTGTGCGAAACACTTCCAGTCAACGTAACCTTGACCCCTTTCAGGTCCGCGCCGCCGACGAAATAGACCGAGTTCTCGTTGTAATTGCCGTCGGCGAATCCGAGCCGGCTGCCGGCCTCCAGGCCCTCGGTGTTCGATTTCAAGATGATGTTAACTACGCCGCCGATGGCATCGGAACCGTAGATCGCCGACGCACCGTCGGTCAGTACCTCGATGCGATCGATCGCCGCGGCCGGGATCTGATTGACATCGACGAAATTCTTGCCGCCGATCGCATTGATGCCGCTGATTGCGACGCGCCGGCCGTTGACGAGCACGAGCGTGTCGAGGTTGCGCAGCTGCACCTGCGATCCGCCCGCAGTGTTCTGATTGTTATTGTTGGCGTTGCTGTTGCCTGCATTGCTGCGGCCGGCAAAAGACGGCAGCGACTTGCGCAGCACCTCCAGCACGTTGGAATTGACGCCTGCCCGATCGATCAGATCCGCCCCCAGCACGCTGACCGGAACCGCCACCTCGTCGGGAGCAGTCGGCAAGTTGGACCCCGTGACGACGACTGCTTCCAGCGCCGTGGGCTGCGGTTTCGTCGACTCCGCGGTAGCAGCGGCCACGGCCGCGGGCTGCGCTTGGGTCGACTCGGGGCTGGTGGCGGCCGGTGCCGCCGGCTGCGCAGCGTCAGTCTGCGCGAGCACGGGCGTCAGCGCGCCGATGCTGATGGTCGAC
>VBOC01000076.1:2560-5367 GCA_005877655.1 Ignavibacteria bacterium | reverse complement strand
GATCTTTCTTGCTTCTGGAGTTTCTTCGATTCTGTCTACCCGTAGACTTGTATCGTTGTCTTCTCAGCCAATCTTGCGGCGATCGATCTCTAATGCAGCGTCGCTGCGCCGCCGTATCGCTCGGTCACTACGTGACCAGCACCCGCCGCGACCCAAGGTAACTCTCTGATGATGCCCGCGATGTGGAAATGCACGCATCGATCGCCCAGCATCGCGAGCAGATGAAGGACGACACGGCCAAGGCGGAAGCGGGCAAGGGTCAACATTTGGCCGGTCGACAAGTTACGCTCTCAAGACACTCAGATTGATTGAACAGTGTTGCGGCAGCGTAGTGCGCCGACCTAAACGCTGGCTGACCGTGGGCTAAACGCAAATTCAGGATTCGGCGACGTAATTCCGAAGCCTTCAGCCGCGCTGTGTTACTCCCCGCTCACCGCCGAATTGGTAAGGGAGGAACTCTCCAGGCTGGAATGATCGGACCGAGTCTTGCGCTCGGTGGAAGAAGTTGCGAAGGGAATCTCGATCACCATCTGCAGACCGCGACCGTTCTCGCCGGGAGCAGCGAAGATGCGGCCGCGGTGCAATTGCACGATGCTGCGGCATATCGCGAGGCCAAGACCGCTGCCCTTGTCGTCGGAACCCGCGTGATTGAAACGAACGAAGCGCTCGAAGACTCTGCTTCGCTGCTCCGCATCGAGGCCCGGCCCCTCGTCATCGACGGTAATGCGCCAGACATCCGCCAGAAGCTCGGATCGAAGCGTGATGCAGCCATCCGGTGGAGAGGCACTGACTGCGTTCGACAGCAGGTGCAGAAGCACCTGCCGCATGCGTTGTTCCCCGAACGCCACTGCGCCATCGCCCTCGTGCGTGTACGAAAAATGTCGTCCATGGTGCTCGGCCAGTGCGCTCGCGTCCTGCGCGAACGCCTGCAGGAAGGCGGCCGGTTCCTGCTCCTTCATGTCCACGCTGACTGCCCGCGCGTCTGCGCGCGACAGGAAAAGCAGCTCGTCGATAATCCGGTTGACCCGCGCGAGCTCCTCGAGCTGAACATGCACCGATTCCTTTTGTGCCGACCCAAGGTAGTCATTCACCAGCAAGCGCTCGGCATGCAGGCGCACGAGCGAAAGCGGGGTCTTCAGCTCGTGCGAAGCGTCGGCGGTGAAACGCCGTATCTCGGCAAACGACGTTTCCAGGCGATCGAACATCTGGTTCAGGAAACGCGCCAGCTGCGAGATCTCGTCCTTCACATCTCCAACCGGAATTCTTTCGTTCAGATTGTCCGAGCGAATGCGGTTTGCCGTTGTCTGGATTACGCGCACCGGCTGCAGCATGAGCTGGCTGAGCGCGTAGCCGATGGCGATGCTCACGATCAGCGTCGCTATCAGCAACCCGAGAAACACCTTGCGATATCCCGTCATCGCATCCCGCAACGGCGCCATCGGAGTTCCGACCGTCACCTCAAAGGGCGGAAGGGGATATTCGCCCACCCGAAGCTCGCCGATGCCGCTCATGTCCACGGTGTAGACGTCCTCGCCGGGGATATCCGGAATCGTCTGGCCTCGCAGGTTGTTGGACTTGAAAAAGCGGTTGGTCATCGGTCCGTGGAGGTCGATGTAGAAGAGCGCCGAAGCGGATTCCGTCACCTCGCGGATTCGATCGTCGATCGTCTGCGCCGTCAAGGTCTTGTAGTTCGGGCCCAAGGTGGACTTCAGCTGCTTGAATTGCGTTTCGTTGAGCTTGTCCAGCTGGTGAATGAGCTGGTTCTCGAGAAGGTAATTCCCTGCGATGAACAGGCAGGCGAGCGTGCTGACAACCGTCACCGCATACCAGAGCGTGATGCGCGAACCGATCGATTTCACAGCAGCTGGTATCCGACCCCACGGACAGTCTTGAAAAGCGGCCTCAGCGGTGAGGTTTCGAGCTTCGCTCGCAGTCGGCTCATGTACACGTCGAGCAGATTGGTGTCGACATCGTAGTTGGAAGCCCATATCTTCTCGGAGATGAGCGTGCGCGTGAGTATGCGCCCCGGGTTCTGCATGAAGATCTCCAGGAGCGCGTATTCACGGCTTGTCAAATCGACGGGTCGGCCGTTGAGCTGGACCGTGTGACTGAGCAGATCGACTCGAATTCCTCGATGCTCCAGGACCACCTGCTTCACGGTGGATTGGCGCCGCACCAGTGATCGCACTCGCGCTAGCAGCTCCTCGAAGCTGAATGGCTTCGGAAGATAATCGTCCGCGCCCACGTCGAGGCCCTTGATGCGGTCTTCGACCGAATCGCGGGCGCTCAGGATCAGCACTGGCTCGTTGAAACCGCTGGCTCGCCAGCGCCGGAGCAGCTCGATGCCGTCGCCGTCGGGCAGCCCCAGGTCGAGCACGATAATGTCGTACGGCGATTCGGCGAGCGCGTCGAGCGCATCCTTGCAGGTACCCACCCATTTGGCGGTGTAGGCGCACTCTTTGAGCCCCCGCTCCAGGAACTGGCCCAGGCGTTGCTGGTCTTCGACGATCAGCACTTTCATGGCGAATAAATGGTAGCTCGATTTGCGCCACGGTGGGCTAAATGGAAGTTAAGGATCCTGTCAGGATCCATTTAGGATCGCCTCGTAGCCTGCGACTTCTCGTCACATGAGCCGCAGTCTGCGGGACAAGGCCGGCGAAGCCATGGTATGGCGACGGTAAGTTTTCAAGCCGTGCGCTACGACGGGTCGGATACATCGAGGAGACAAATGGTACGTATCGCGCCGCTGTGCCTGGTAGCTGCCGTCTCGCTTCCGCTTTGCGCCCAGACTCTACCGGCGCCGCCTT
>VBOC01000076.1:0-2417 GCA_005877655.1 Ignavibacteria bacterium | reverse complement strand
AGCATCGGCGGACCGTGGGGTCGATCGAGATGACTTTTCCGTACGTGGCGGGCTTCGACCCGGAAGCTCTCATCAGGAAGGCGCAAGCCATCCGGGACGAACTGGGCGTGCAGATCCCAGGGGTGGCGACTCTGGTCGAGCCGGCTCCAACCGAAATGACGGCGCCGAAGCTTCCCGGGCCGACCGGGCCGATCGAGGAATACAACAAGCAGGAATTGGGCAACGAACAGGAGTTGCCCATGACCAAGGCAGTGGTTTCGGGCAAGGCGCTGGAGGAGGCCTCGCAAGAGGGTTATGCCGAGGCCGTCAGAAATGTCGCAGGCGTCGCGCCGGCGAACTCCAAGGGCAGCCCCAACGATTCCATTTATATCCGCGGCATCAAGCTCAATCTGTTTTCAAACTATCGTCTCAATGGAGGGCTGCCGATCGCCGGCGTGATTTCGACCCCAAACGAAGACAAGGAGCGCATCGAAGCGCTGAAAGGGGCCAACGCATTGATGTTCGGCGTTGCCAGTCCGGCCGGCATCATCAACGAGGTGACCAAGCGGGCGGGCGACCTCGATGTCACGACCCTCGGAGTAGCCGGCAACGCGTTTGGGCAACTTGGCGCGACCGTCGATCTCGGTACGGCCTGGGCGGACATGGAGACTTTGAAAGTGTGGGAGCGGACTTGAAAGTGAACGACCGCTTGAGCTTCCAGGGCGATTTCGAGCATTACAGCAAGCGCCTTCCAGAGCAAGCCGGGATCAGCCTGTTGCCGGCCGTCAAAGGGGTCGTTCCGATCACGCCTGTTCCCGATCCGAGAAATCTGTTGTCGGGCACCTGGGGCCTTTATACGCCGGACACGACCAACGCTCAGGGCCGTGCCGACTTCATCATCTCGGAGAACTGGAGGGTGCTGGCCGAAGTTGGCCGCTCCGACTCGCGTCGTTCGAGGTTCACGGTTCGCATCGGTAAATACAATCCGGTTACCGGGGCGGGCGGGATTGTGACCGTTCAGCCGGTCACCAACGCCTACATCAACGAGTTCCAGCGGGCCGAATTGCTCGGCAAGTTCTCGACCTGGATCCTTACCCACGATCTGACGGTCGGCCCGTCGATCACTGAAAGAGACTCGAACACGACCGACCAGAACAATGTGACCTTGTCTCAGAAGCAGAACATCTTCGACCCGATCGAGCTCAAACCACCGGTCTTTACCAAACCGTTCACCGCATTGCCACGACAAACCAGCAAAGACACCGCCGTGTATGCCTACGACACGATCGGCATCTGGCACAAATTCAAGCTCTTGCTCGGCATTCGGCGCACCCGGGATGACGAAAACAACGGAGTCAAGAAGAGCTCGACGACCATCAATACGCCCGCCTTTGGCGTGCTCTACGACATCCGGCCCACGACGACTCTATTCGCCAGCTACATGGAAGGCCTGGAAGCCGGCGCCACGGCCCCAGCCAATGCCGCCAACATGAACGTGATCCTGCCATCGGCCATCTCGCATCAAAGGGAAATCGGCATCCGCGACTCGTATTTCGATCTCGAGTACAAGGGTGTGGAGTCGACCATCAGCTACGACATCAATCGGAGCTGGACCGTAAACGCCGCCGTACAGTGGCTGAGCGCAGTACAGAATTCTCCGTTGCAGCCATTGATCAATGGGCTGGTTCCGGAGAACACGCCGAAATGGCTGGGCAATGCTGCGGTGACCTACCGTGTCGCACGGATCCCGGGGCTCACTGTGACGGCCGGTGCGAGCAGCGTGTCGAAGCGTCCCGTCAATCCCCAGGACCAAGGCTACATTCCGGGGTACACCTTGTACACGGCCAGTGCCGGCTATGTAACAAGGATTCGAGGCCACCGGGCGGCTTTTCAAGTCAACATGGACAACATTGCCAATAAGCGGTATTGGAACTCGGTCCAGACGGGAACCTATGGCACCGGTATGGATCGCAGCATCAAATTCAGTGCGAAAGTGGATTTCTAGGATCGACCGCAACCTTCGACGGTCATCGACGCGGTCCGTCAGGCTGCCAGAGCCTTCATTGAACACGTTCCTTTCAGAGTGCCATCGCTTGTTGCGAAGGCGTTTGGACTCGCTCTACAAGATCGCTGCGATCCTCCTCGCCACCTGCGGCGCCGTCAACGCGGCCGAATTCACGCCCGCAACGTACGACTTGAGCGCATTGCCGGCATACAAGCCGGAGCAGATGGCGCTCGGAGTTCTACGCATCTACGGCACGCCCCTCGAGTCGCTGGTCGGTCGCTGGGCTTACGAATTCCGGCAAAAGCAGGGGCACGTCCGCCTGAAGGCGTATCTGATCAACACGTCGCAGGCATTCGCCGGCTTGCTGACCGGTCAAGCCGACATCGGACTGATGGGCCATCGCACCTGGCACACCAGTCTGATGGGATTCCAC
>VBOC01000075.1 GCA_005877655.1 Ignavibacteria bacterium | reverse complement strand
AGCAGGAGATGAGAGAGCAATAAGAGGCCTACCGCCTGCCAGAAGGTTAAGGAGGGTCCGCCGAACAAAGCCGGAACCATTGCATTCCATAGCACCATTACTGCCAACCCGAGGACCAGCGACGCGACGATAAGAATCGCGATGAACTTGCCGATCCTGAAAATCCACCATGGTTTCATAATTTTTCCTTCCTGAAGTTCTTACGGTTTTTCCAATTCTTCGTACAATTCCTGGAGCCGCTCCCGCAGCGCCAGTACGGCGTACCGTTTGCGGGAGAGCAGCGTATTGATCGGCTCGCCTGTTATCTCGGCGATTTGCTTGAAACTTTTCCCTTCCAGTTCGTGCATCACAAATACAAGACGCTGTTTTTCGGGAAGTTCATCGAGTGCCTCGCCAAGTTGACTCCAAACCATTGACCTGGCATACATTCGATCAGGATTTTCTCTCGGATCAAACAGGATCTCCTCAAGATTTAACGGACCGCCGGCGGCGTCATTCCCTTCGGAATCAGGAATGCTCTGAGATATTGAATACACCGGCCGCTTCCTTCGATACCAATCGATGATCTTATTCCGTGCCACCGTGAAGAGCCACGACGTTAACTTTTCGATCGGTTCCGTGACGCTGTAGCTCGCGACGAATTGGTAGAAAACATCCTGGAGTATATCTTCGGCATCCTCACGTGAATTGACGCGGCGGAGAATAAATTCGAACAATCGACGCCGCTCGGAACGGACCGTGCGATCAACCACGCTGGTGAGATCCGGCGCTTCCTCTCGAGGTGGCAATGAATATTCTTGGCCTTTATTCACTAGGACGGATAAAAAGTGGAATTATTGTATGAGGCGGAGGGGTGCCGCCTCCGGGGAAAGACTTTGCTAGAGAAAAGACGGGCTTAGAGCCCGCGAAAACGCCGGTGGTCCCGTCCCCCTCCTCTCGAGAGGGACGGGATTCCGCGCAGCGCAACTGGATTGTGTTACCGCGTTTGGAGTCGTGGATGGAAACGATTCTCAGCGTGCGGAAAGAGCTTGCCGAGGATTCTTGGCTCCCAGTCTCCTACGGCCAGAAGCCCCGGGCCGGCGAGAACAATCAGGCCGCTCATCGCGAGCAATGCGAGATTGTATTCAAACCCCTCGCCGCGTCCGGCCGTTGAACCCCAGTTCATGAAGAATCCGACCGGTATATGCACCTTGATCATGGCGACGAACATTTCGATAAGTATGCCCAGCCCGAAGAAACGGCTTAGAACTCCCAGAATCAGGGCAATACCGCCGAAGAATTCGGTGAAAGCCGCAATATAAAAGAGGGGCGTCGAGACACCGATCCCCCTCGCAAAATGCCCGGCAGTCGCCTCCAGCCCGGATCCGCCGAACCATCCCATGACCTTTTGTGCGCCGTGGGCGAACATAATCACCCCAAGAATAATGCGCACGAACGTCACACCCATCGACGGAGAAGTTGCTCTCTTGAGATCTGTCAACATTGTGATGCCCTCCTTTCAGAAAATGTTCACAAAGTTGTTGTCCACATTCTGACTAGACTGCTTTGTCAAACGAATAAACACGGATGCGGCTTCAAGAGTTCTGTCAACCTCATTTTTTAGCGGTTTTGGGTGGGTTTTGGCGAGTTGGCTTCCGGAGCCCTTCCGATTCTCGTTCAATTTTCGTATATTATATAGAGTGAGCTTAAGAACCTTTATCAAATGGAGCACATGATGCACGATATCCTGGCTAATCAGTTTAAGAATGAGGTGACAAGACTGGGCGTGACGGAGCTTCGGACTCCCGAAGAAGTCGACCAATTGATCAAGAGTGAGAAGGGAACGGTTCTTGTTTTCGTAAATTCTGTGTGCGGCTGCGCCGGCGGGATCGCCCGCCCGGCGCTTTCCATCGCGTTAAAGCATTCGGTAAGGCCCGACGCCGTGACGACCGTTTTTGCGAGTGGGGACCGGGAAGCGACGGAACGAGCCAGAGAGTATTTTGCCGGAATGCCCCCATCATCGCCGTCCTTCGCGTTGCTGCGAGACGGACGGCTTGTCAAGATGATCCATCGCTCTGACATCGAAGTGCGGGATCCACAGCAAGTGGCCGCCCTGCTAACGGGCGCGTTCGACGCATTTTGTACGGGTGTCGCTAAGGGTTAGCAGTTTCTTCCCGCCTGTGGGTGCGGACAGCGCCCATCTCTGCGGGAGGGGCTGATTTTCATCCGCTCGCAGGGGACACCCGGAGGCAGGTTTGGGACATAACGGATCGGGTTGGTCTTGTGCGGGAATGCGGGCGATACCGTTGGGGTAATTTTTAAGGCATTCATAGGTTCTTAGCGTACCAGGTTGATCGCCTCATCCCGCCTGGGCGGGACGGGGCATTTTTGTTGTTAGAGGATTTCTTCAGACTATGAAACAACGACAAGACATACGCAACATCGCTATCATCGCGCACGTGGATCACGGCAAAACAACGCTTGTGGATCACATGCTGCGGCAGACGGGCACATTCCGTGCAAACCAGGAGCTGGTGAAGCGCGTCATGGATTCCAATGAGCTGGAACGCGAGCGCGGAATCACAATACTTGCGAAGAACACGGCCGTCACTTACCATCAGAAGGCGGCGCGTGGCGAAGAGAAAGCAATAAAAATTAACATCGTTGACACGCCGGGGCATTCCGATTTCGCGGGCGAGGTGGAGCGCACGCTCAAGATGGTGAACGGGGTCCTGCTTCTCGTCGATGCGGCCGAGGGCCCGCTGCCCGGCACGAAGTTCGTCCTGAAGAAGTCTCTTGAGCTTCAGCTTCAGCCGATCGTTGTCATTAATAAAATCGATCGCAAGGACGCCCGCGCCCATGCGGTCCTTGACGAAGTGTTCGAATTGTTTCTGTCCCTCGGCGCGGACAACCGGCAGCTCGACTTCCCGACGATTTACTCCGTTGCCAAGCAAGGCATCGCCAAATACGAGCTGGAAGATGAGGGGGTGGACCTTAAGCCGCTGTTCGAAACAATCGTCAGCAGCATCCCCCCGCCCCCCGGAGACGCCGAATCGCCATTCCAAATGCTCGTCACGACCATCGACTACAACGATTATCTCGGCAGGCTGGGAATCGGACGCATCGAGCGCGGCACGATCCGCCTCGGCTCCCCGATGAAAATCATCCACCGGGACAGCGTTGTCGAGGATGCGAAGGTTTCGAAAATTTATACGTTTGCGGGCCTGAAGAGAATTGAAGTCAATGAGGCGTCGGCCGGCGACATCATTGCCATAGCAGGGATGGAAGATGTTGAAATCGGCGAAACCCTCGCGGATGCGGCGGACCCGACGCCCCTCAAGTTCGTCACGATCGAAGAGCCCACGCTTTCGATGAATTTCATCGTGAACAACTCTCCGTTTGCCGGGCAGGAGGGATCGTACGTCACCACCCGCGCGCTCGGCGAGCGCCTGGCGAAAGAGCTTCGCTCAAACGTCAGCCTCCGCGTGGAGCTCACTGATCAACCGGACAAGTTTAAGGTGAGCGGCCGCGGAGAATTGCACCTCGGCATTCTCATCGAGACAATGCGGCGGGAAGGATACGAGTTTCAGGTCTCCGCACCGCAGGTCATCTACAAGCGGATTAACGATGTTCTCTGCGAACCCGTGGAACACGTCATCGTCGATGTGCCGGATGAATTCGTCGGCATCGTGATCGAGAACCTCGGATCAAGAAAAGGCGTGATGAAGGCGATGCTGCAATCTCCGGGCAATACCCGATTGGAATTCATGGTCCCCGCGCGCGGGCTTTTGGGATTCCGCCAGGAGTTCATGACCGAGACGAAGGGAACCGGAATTGTTCATCACAACTTTCAGGGCTACGAGCCCTACAAAGGCGACCTCTCAACGAGACACAAGGGCGGAGTTATTCAGCTCGAGGACGGAATTGCAACCGCCTATGCCATGTTCAAGCTGCAGGAGCGGATTACATTCTTCATCCAGCCCGGAGTACGCGTCTATCAGGGGATGATCGTCGGTGAAAATGCGCGCGACGAGGACATCATCGTGAATGTTTGCAAGACAAAACAATTGACGAACATGCGGGCAAGCGGCGCCGACGAGGCGATCCGTCTTGAGCCCCCGCACATCCACACGCTCGAACAGGCGATAGAGTGGATCAACGATGACGAGTATATCGAGGTCACCCCTTCGTCCCTAAGGCTCCGCAAGCGCTACCTCGACCATAATGAGCGCGTGAGAATGTCGAAGAAGAGGGCCGAACCGGCAGTCGAGGCGGGGTTGGAGTAACGGATTTCCCGATCGCGCGGATCAGGGGCTTGCAACAGCTTCAGTTTGTAATAGCTTCACCTTGTAACAGCTTCGCTCACGTTGACACTCACCGCAATTCTCTCTACCTTGAACCGTTAGTTTCAGGGAAATCGCTTACCAAAACCGAAACAAAACTCCGCAGATTTTAAAGTGATCGCCCAAACAATTTCGCATTACAAGATCCTCGAGAAACTCGGAGAAGGCGGAATGTCCCAAACTTGCGCGCGAGCGTTCTCTGCGAGCGGATGCAAGTTTGCGGATCCCGCGAAGCGGGAGGCGGCGTAACGTATGATCGGGCAGACTATATCCCATTATAAGATCCTCGAGAAGCTCGGCGAAGGCGGCATGGGCATCGTGTATAAGGCCCGTGATACCGAGCTGGATCGATTCGTCGCTCTGAAGTTCCTGCCCCCCTATCTGGCTTCCGATTCGGTCGAGAAGGAACGATTCTACCACGAGGCAAGAGCCGCTTCCGCGCTCAATCACCCGAACATCGCGACCATCCATGAAATCAAGGAGTTCGAGGATCGGCTCTATCTCGCAATGGAATTTATCGATGGAAAGACGCTGAAGGCGACGGCAGCGCAGGAAAATCTTTCAATACAGAAAGTGCTCGATATCGCAATTCAGGTCTGTGATGGACTTGCCGCCGCGCATGAGAAGGGAGTCGTTCATCGCGATATCAAGTCAGACAATATCATGCTCACACCCAGGGGCCAGGTGAAGATCATGGACTTCGGGTTGGCGAAGGTGAAGGGCGCCACGAAACTCACGAAGGCCGGCTCGACCATCGGGACGGCGGCATATATGTCACCGGAGCAGGCGCAGGGACTGGAAGTCGATCATCGCTCCGACATTTTCTCATTTGGCGTTGTGCTGTATGAATTGATCACCGGGCGGCTTCCGTTCCAGGCGGAGCATCAGGCAGCACTCGTCTATTCGCTTATCAACGAAGATCCGCAACCGCTGGCACGCTTTAACGACAAGGCTTCCCCGGAATTAGAGCGGATTGTCCTTAAAGCTCTTGCGAAGGACAGGGATGAGCGCTACCAACATGTGGATGATCTACTGGCGGACCTTCGGCACGAGCGAAAGGGTTTGGAGTATGCCCGGGCAGGATATGCGCGCTCGACCGCGACCGGGATGGTGTCCGTGCAGCCCGGGAAAGGGAAACGGTTGCTGAAGTTTGTGGTGCCTGCCGGTGCAGCGGACGCCCTCATCGCACTTGCAATCGTCTTCAATCCATTCAACTTCCAGATCAGCACGCAGAAGAGTAACGCCGCATCGGAACCCAACTCGCTGGCAGTGATGTACTTTGAAAATATCCCCGACCCTGAAGATAAAGATCACACAGGGGAGATGTTATCCAACCTGCTGATCACGGCGCTCTTCCAGACGAAAAATCTCGAGGTCATCAGTCGCGAACGATTGTACGACATCCGGAAGGAGCTCGGAGAAGGGGACTCAAAAGCCATTCCTCCCTCGATGGCGACAAAGATCGCCCAGCGGGCCGGCGTCTCCATGATGCTCTTAGGCAGCATTCTGCAGAAGGAGCCGATGCTTGCGGTCACATACCGCCTGATAGAAGTTCAAGGCGGAAAAATCCTCAGCACCCGGCGTCTCGCAGGGTTTCCCCAAGACAAGGTATTTTCACTCGCAGATACACTGGCGCTTCTCGTCAAAGACGATTTGAATTTGACGTCGGCGACAGATGCGAAATCGGTAGCCGAAGTGACGACAAAGTCCGCCGAGGCCTATCGCTCGTATCTGGAGGGTGTTGATCTTGAGGCGAAATTCTCATTCGAAGATTCGAAGGGTGCACTCAGGAGAGCGATTGAGCTGGACAGCAATTTTGCAATCGCATACAATGCGGTGGCGAGAGTGGAATTTCGCACAGGCCAAAATAGTGAGGGGAGCGGGGATCTGCGGCGGGCCTACCAATTGCGAAAGAACGTGAGCGAAAGAGAGCGGCTCCAAATAGAGGCTGCCTTTGCACAAAATATCGAAAAAGATCCTCTCTCGACGGTTCGCATTCTGGAGCAGTTAATTGAAAAATACCCAGGAGAGCAGCTTGCATATCGAACACTGGCGCTCGAATACTTTCGAAAATTCTATGATCCCGAGAGAGCAATCCAGAAGCTTACGTCAGGCCTAAAGCGTGATCCGATGGACAAATCGCTGTGGAACATGCTTGGCTATGGATATGCTTCGATCGGTAAACGGCCGGACGCATTCGACGCTGTTGATCATTATATGAATTTGGCGCCCGGCGAACCGAATCCGTACGACACGAAAGGGGACCTCTACTTTCTCTTTGGAGAACGAGATTCTGCCGTCATCTGGTACCGGAAAGCCGTGGCCATTCGATCTGATTACGGTTCGAACGGGTCGCTTGCGGCCGATGCGATCGGGCGTCAGGATTACGAGCGCGCGCGAGAATACCTGCTGCGACTGCACGCACCTACTGATTTCTCGCCCGTCATTTCAGCACATCAGGGGAAACTCAGGAAAGCCCAAGAAGATTTATTGGCGGACTTGTCGGCGCATAGGAATCAACATCTGCCGGACCTCATGGAACGAGACTACCTCCCTCTGCTCTTGAATGCATATGATCTGGGGGATTATCCCGCGATGGTCAAATATGCGAAAGCACGGTGCGATCTGCTCAAGAATGATCCGGGCAACAAAGTTTATGGCCGCGATGCTCTCGCGTGGGCGTATTTGAAAGCCGGCGATACCCGGATGTACAGGAAAGTCGTGGAGGATCTCAAGGAAGCAGCGAATGAACCGATTGCATTTATCCAAATCGGCAAATCGATTACCTCGGCGTTGTTTTCTTTCGAGCAGGGAGATTATACGGCTGCGGCACGACAGTATCGCGAGGCATTGAAAATGGGACGGTCAAAGGCTCAGCCACAGTTACCGTTTGCGGTGAGTCTCCTCAAGACGGGCCAGATAGAAGAGGCGGTGAGAGAATTACACCGGGTGGCAGAATGGTACCCCACGGGCTACACGGACCCGCTGGCGGGAGTATTGCCGACAGAAATCTATTGGATCATCGCATCCGTCAAAGCTCACTACTGGCTCGGGGTGGCGCATGAAGGGGCGGGACAAGAAGACGAAGCAATAAAAGAGTATGAGAAGTTCCTGCAGATTTGGAAAGATGCCGATTTCAAATCGAGTGAACTGGAAGACGCAAGAGCGCATCTCGCAAGACTCAAGGGGGGTGCATCGATGAAAGGAACAGCGCCGAATTGATTTAATTCTCACATTCGATTCCGCGTCTTTCGCGGGTTGACACTCATTGCAATTCTCTCTACCTTACGGTGTAATTCTCTCTACCCTAGGGTGTAATTCTCTCTCCCCTAGGCTTTGAGTATCGGGAGAAATTCTTACCTAAACCCAAAGAAAACCTCGTCGTTCCCATTCTGGAGGAGTAGCATCCAATGAGTAAACATGTCACAGGGAATTTCATCCGTTTAATCATATTTCCTCTCATCGCGGTTCTTCCTCTTTTTTCGAAGGCAAGCGGACAAACTGGCGCGGCCGGCGTGTCCCTAAATCCATCGACGGAAGAGTCGGGAGAAAACATTGTGGCGCGCGAAATGTTTTTCCATATGAGGCGCGCCGGCGGACCGGATAAATTGATACCTCCGGATGGATACGAAGCGGCCATGCTGCAATCCCAACGGGTACAGAAAGATCGAAATCTACTCACCCGCTCGACCGCGGCGACCAATTGGGTAAGTGTGAACCCGAGCGGTTTGTTTAATGCAAGGACAGGGGCAAATTACATCTCCGGCAGAACAAATTCGATCGCATTTCATCCCTCAGACCCTAACACTTTTTATATCGGGGCCGCCGGAGGCGGTGTTTGGAAAACGACGGACGGAGGGCTCAATTTCCAACCGATAATTTGAGCGCGTTGACATGCGGCGCGGTGTCGGTCGATCCGAACAACGGAAGCGTGGTCTACGTTGCAACCGGTGAATTGAATTATTCCGTTGACAGCTATTTTGGGGACGGAATTTTTAAGTCGACCGATGGCGGGAATGCGTGGACGAAAATCGCAACGACATCTCTCGGATCATATTTTTCGGCGCTCGTCATCAATCCGCTAAACTCAAGCATCATCCATGCGGCCGGCTCAATCGGTGTCTTTAAATCGACGGACGCGGGAATCAGCTGGACGAACACAAACAGCGCGGCCAACGTGAACAGCCTGGTGATGGATCCCGCCGACCCGAATGTTCTCTATATCGCAGCAGGTGGTTATGGTCAAAACACCGTCAGCAAGACAACAGACGGCGGAGCAAGCTGGACAGTTTTGACCAACGGTTTGCCGGCTTCCGGCACGTCTCGCACCGCCCTGGCGATCTCAGCGAGCAGCCCGGGCGTCGTGTATGCCAGTATCGCGAACAGCGTTAATTATGCGTTGTTAGGATTGTATCAGACAACAAATGGCGGTTCATTGTGGACACTTCGGAATTCAGCGACCAACTATCTGGACGGACAGGGCTGGTATGATAATGCTGTGACGGTGAGTCCTGCGAACTCGAATCTTGTCATCGTCGGGGGCCTCGATATCTACAGCTCGCCGGACGGCGGCGTCACCCTGACAAAGAAAACGGACTGGGCTTCTGCGAGTTCAACTAATTTCTCCCATGCCGACATCCATTTTCTCGGATATAACGGCTCGGTCCTCTATTGCGGATCTGACGGCGGGGTGTACAAATCGACAGATAACGGGACCACCTGGTCGGACATGAATCAAACAATCTCGACACTTCAGTTTCAGAGCTCCGATTATGACCCGACCAACACACTAAGGATGTACGGCGGAACCCAGGACAATGACAAGGAAAATACCACGAACGGCGGCACGCTCTGGGTTCAGCGAACCACCGGGGATGGCGGCTACACAATCGTCGATCCGGTGAATACAAACTATATCTATGGTCAGTACGTTAATGGATCTCTCCATCGCTCGAATGATTACGGCGTAACTTACTCCGAAATCCGACCAAGCGGCTCGACGGGAGGGTTATTCTACAATCCATACGAAATGGCGCCCGGGGATCATAACACGATTGTCTTTGGCCGCGCAGACGTGTGGAAAACCGTCTCGGCGCAGACTGCAACCAGTTCAATCGGCTGGATTCAGATCGCCGCAACAACCACGATCAACGGGAGCGTGTCTGCAATCGGGATCAGTTATTCATCCACCAACAAGATCTACATCGGAACGAACAATGGACACATCCTCGTCACGTCTAACAATGGCGCCTCCTGGTCTTCAACCACGGGGTATCCATACGTGAGCGATTTCGCGGTCGACAGCGCCGACGACGCCATATGCTAC
The DNA here is from genome assembly GCA_005877655.1 of Ignavibacteria bacterium. Lineage (GTDB taxonomy): Bacteria > Bacteroidota > Ignavibacteria > UBA10030 > SZUA-254 > VBOC01. Next base: position 1,838 of record VBOC01000075.1, on the reverse strand, counting down.
GCGACATTTGGCGGATTTGGAGCGACCCAACATGTCTACAAGACGACGAACAGCGGCGCAAGCTGGTCCAACGCGACGGGGAATTTGCCGAATATTCCCGTGAACTCGATCGCACTTCGGAGGACCAGTCCGCGGACACTGTTTGTCGGCACAGACCTGGAAGCCTACGAGTCCACCGATGACGGCACGACGTGGGTCTCTTTCAACAGCGGCCTCCCCGCAGTTGAGGTGTTCGATTTGAAATACAAAGAATCGACAGGGCTCCTGATGGCGGCGACGCACGGCCGGGGCTGCTACACATTTGCTGTCTCGAGTCCCGTGCAAGTCACGATCCAGACGAACCCATCCGGGCTCGTTTTCCGGGTGGATGGATCGACCAAAACGGCTCCGTATACGCTGACCTTTTATCCGGCCACCACTCACCAGATCTCGACCGACAGCCTTCAGAATCAGTCGCCCGCAGCCCGGATGGCCTATAAGGGGTGGAGTGACGGCGGCACGATCACTCATACAATTTCGTTTCCCGGGAAAGATTCCACGATTACGGCAACGTTCAGGCCCCAGTACATGCTGACCATGGCCGCAAGCCCGGGCACGGGAGGGACAGTAGCCCCTTCGAGCGCTTACTATGACACCGGATCGGGTGTCAGTATCTCCGCATCGCCGGCGGCAGGATATTCATTCGGCGGATGGACCGGTACGGGGACGGGCTCTTACTCGGGTCCGAATAATCCGGCGAGTGTGACGATGAACGGCCCCGTTAGCGAAACGGCGACATTCACGGCGGTTCAAATATCGTCTCAGCTCTCCGTTCGCGATAATTTCGACACGACAGCACGGACAAACCTGGCCGGACGGTTCAAGTGGGTGAACTTCACGAACAATGAAGCCGGATCGGCTTCTCTCCAGATCAACAACGATTCGACCGTCTCGCCATTCAATACCGGCGGCGCGGGAACCTTTGGCGGTGCCGCCTGGGATTCTCTGTTCGCCGACACGACGCAACTTGCAGTCGTCGTAAAACAAAAGGGTGGAAACGGTTCCAATTCGACTTTCTTCCTCTATTTCAGGATGACAGGAAAAGACCTCACGACAAGTAACGGATACCGGCTTCGCTACTTTGACAACCCGGGCGGGGTTGATCAGATTAATCTCATGAGGGTAACCAATGGCACCAGTGCGACGACCCTCGTCACGCTTAACCGTGAGATTGCCGCCGGTGACACGCTTCTTGTGAAGGTGGAAGCGAACAAGACGATGAAGGGGCTGGTGTACGGAAAAAACGGGGTAAGAGACTCGATCACGGCCACGGACAATACATACAATCCTTCGCAGTGGTACTGCTGGCTCAGAGGATGCGTCTTCCCGACGCCGGTCAAGATGGATAATTTCATGATCGGAAAGACAGGCGGTGCGCCATCGAATCCGATCAGCGTGACCGTCCGGACGAATTCAAGCGGCCGTTCATTCGCGGTGGATGGCGTGACATATACATCGCCACAGATTTTGACTTGGGAATCTGGCAGCAGTCACAGCATCGGTACGACGAGTCCGCAGAGCGGTGCGACAGGGACGCAATATGCCTGGGCGAACTGGAGCGACGGCGGTTTGATCACACATAACGTGTCGCCGACGGCCAACACGACCTACACAGCGAATTTCACCACACGATTCTCCCTGACCATGGCCGCAAGCCCGGGCACGGGAGGGACAGTAGCCCCTTCGAGCGCTTACTATGACACCGGATCGGGTATCAGTATCTCCGCATCGCCGGCTGCGGGATATTCGTTCGGCGGATGGACCGGTACGGGGACGGGCTCTTACTCGGGTCCGAATAA
>VBOC01000004.1:11389-13874 GCA_005877655.1 Ignavibacteria bacterium | reverse complement strand
GGCCCGCCGAACGATGAGGTGAGAATTGTCAGGATGAGGACTTCCGCCAGCAGGGCAGCCCAGATGCCGAGGTGTTTGCCATTCGGAAACGCCATCTTGCTGTGCGATCGATTGCTGCGTCGTCGTGGGAAGAGGGCAGGCGGTCACGCCCGCGAAAGCAGCCCTATCTTACAAAGATTTTACACTTCTTCCAAATTGACTCACTCGTAGCGTTAGTATTCGCCTACTTCCTAGGCAGCTTTCTATTGACGCTAAGAGTTGAACTGTGTCCGATCGAAGCAGCAGGCAGTAGCGTTTTAATTCGCTATCGACCTTTGGAATACTATTGCTCGCATTTCGCCGTACTTAAAGAGGGGCTATCAACTCGGAGGGAGGAACAAGAACTATCGCGGGTTCACTGTACGCGGAGCCGCAGCCGTGTCTTTGACAAATTCGTATGTCGATCGATGTCCGTGGATGATACCGGTTATTAATCCCGCAGATCCGCCGGCGACAATTCCGAGGCCTGCCAAGATTGCTTTTCCAAATCCGCTCCATTCCCCCTCGTCTGAGCTAAGAGAACCAAGCCCAAATCCCAATGCGCCGCCAGCGAGCGTGCCAAAGAAAAGTCCTTCCAACGCACCCGACAATCGATCCGTTCTTTCGATGCGTAGGATGCCCGGCGTAAACACCCGACGAGGTTTGCCACCCTCAGTATCGACGAATATTGTAGAATCCCTTCCAACTAGTATCTCCCGGGCCTCAAACTCGTGGCCATCGGCCAATCTGACTGTCGCATTGTTATGGAATCCCTCATTCAATACTCTGTTTAGTTTCTCATAACTCATACCGACATCGCCGGCGGATCTCCTCTCGGGTACAACAATAGTAGTAGTTGAGCAACCATCGAGAATCAACACGAGGACTATAATGGGTGCTAAAATATTCAACGGTCAGAGCGCTCGTTCAAGAATCATTTGAGCAACATCGCTTTCTTCGTCTGCACAAATCGTCCTGCCGTCATGCGATAGAAATACAAGCCGGTGGGAAATTTGCTCCCGTCAAATCTCACAGACTTGAATCCTGCATCCTCAAATTTATTCACTAGGGTGAGAACCTCCTGCCCTAGGGTGTTAAAGATCGACAGCCGAACGACCGACGAATGAGGAAGCTCGTACGAAATTGTGGTACTTGGATTAAACGGATTAGGGAAATTCTGGCGCAATGTGTACTCCTCCGGCAACGTCGAGTCGATAAGCGCCGCCTTCGGCCGTTCCGCAGTACAGTGTTCCCGAGGCGGAATCATGTATGATGCATGTTACATTGACACTGTCGAGACCCTGGCCGACTGATTGCCAGCTCGAACCCGCGTCTGTCGATCGCACCACACCCGAATGACCACCGACATAGATTGTTTTTTGATCACTTGCGTAGGTAATGCACAATACTCTGTCCAGACCGCACCCGATGGCGGCGAGCGACTCACCCCCGTCAGTGCTCCTGTACAATGTATCAGAGCCATCCCCGTTCAAAGAGGATGCGATCACAAACGCCGCATCAGAACTGTCGGATCCGACAAGCATTTGCCTAACATACGACCCCACAAAGAGGTTGACTTGAGCCCAGCTAGCCCCCCCATCGGTCGATCGATAGAGGCCGCCGCCACCGCCTCCTGCATACACAGTACGTCCCCGGGATCGATCCACCGCAATGGAGTACATAGGCAAGCCAGTGATGGAGTAAGACCAGTCCGTTCCACCGTTCGTCGATTTGAAGATTCCCGCACTGTATCCTTCGAAGCTGCCAGTCAGAGCTGCGAGCCACATAGTTCCAACCACCGATCATATAAAGGGCCTTCCGATCCGCCGACTCGTATAATCTGCTGCCAAAGTAATTGTTGTAGTAGGCGCCGGCAATGGTATCCCATTGGGAGTCATGAAAGGCGAGCAATTGTGAGCTGTACCCTTTTGTGACAATGGCTAGTAGTGACCGATCTCCGCCGGGCTGTACGAGTGTCGAGTAGATCGAGACATCAGTAATCCCATTCACTTTTTCCGACCAGCTTGCGCCGGTGTCGGTAGTCCGGAAGATGGTTCCCAAGTCAGTTTCGATCAGCACCATCTCTCGCCCATGCACGCTTCCACCCCCAAAGTATCCGCCCTTCGCCAGGGAAAAGGTGCGACCCATATCTATGCTCTTCAGGAACCCCCCTAGAGTAGCCGCATAGATGGTGCTATCCTGGTCGGGATCAGTAAACGCGGCGTGCACCTGCAATCCGAAATTTACTTGGGACCATCCTGTGCCAGCGTCACGACTCATGAACAAACCAGCCAACTCCGTTGACACCAGTACAGTCGCACTGCGCGGAGAAATTGTAATGGCATCCACAAAGGCAGAGTAGGTACCGTATTGATAAACGTTGATAAGCAGCTGCCACGTTGTGCCCCCGTTCGTGGATTTGTATATGGCATTGTCCGTACCGACAAAGACCACGGAGGAGTCATTG
>VBOC01000004.1:404-11364 GCA_005877655.1 Ignavibacteria bacterium | reverse complement strand
TAGGCAGTTGAGTCAAACGTCCTGCCGCCGTCCGTAGACCTGAACAGCCCATGATCATTGCCAACAAACACCACGTTCGAGGTGGCGAGCATCGTGCCCACCGTTCGCGCTGACAAGAGAGGGACAGTCTGCCAAGATAGACCTCCATTGAGGCTCTTGCTTACGCCACTTCTGTAAAATCCTGACGCCGTGTACCAGCTGAAATAGACGATATCCGGATCGTGCGGATCAATGGCGATCGAAGAGATGATCTTTTCGCCCCCGAACCCCAAGTACCTCCAATGATCACCTGCATCTGTAGATTTGTAAACTCCTCCCCACTTCGTGCCGGTGTAAATCACCTGGGAGTCGGAAGGAGATATCTGGATGACGGTGAAATCTCCCCCGTTCGGGCCCAGCGACTTCCACTGGTCGGCCGCAAGGTGATAAGCAGCGCATGCTGAGAGGATCAAGAAAACGAAGATCCGTGACCCTGTTGTCATTTCTGTCGTACCTTTCCTGCCGCCCCGCGGAACCGAGGATGTAATTGCGGGATGAGCGATCCTTAGGGACGGAAAAGAACACCGAGCAAGGGCTGAACGCCGCGGCTCCGAAACGTTGGAGCACTGGGATCTTCCGTGTTAAGGTTATTGAGTCCTGCGGAGTATCGACCATCGAGGAGGATCGAGATATTCTCCGACGGTGCGTACGAAATCCCAACGCCGGCATCGAGAGCAAGATCGGTTCGACTGTATCCCTGTGTAAGCATGTATCCAAAATCGAGTCCTGTGAAAGCGTAAAGTCTCAAAGGATCTTTACCAATCGTGATTCCGATGCTTACGGGAAGTTCAAGAAAATCAAGCTTTAGCGGCTTCTCGATATTGTTCGGCGGACCGGGGAACACACCATAATCGAAGTGATAGTTTGTCCCCTTTTGAAGGTACAATGGTTCGGCCCTAAGAAAGAATGCATCGGAGAGATCGAATTGCATGATGCCGCCTAACACAGGCCCCACGTATGAAGACATCTTGGATTGGTCCCAGTAGGAGTCACCTTCGGAAACAGAAAGGGTGGCGATATTTACTCCTGCCCTCAGACCGGTGCGAAATTGTGCAGCCGTTGGGGTTGAGAGCAAATAGAATAGACTCGCGAGGAGGGATGCGCTGATCTTGAAGCTCGAACCAATAAATCTTGCTGGACTCACCGTTTCAATCTCCCTGATTTCTCCCGCCGATGTGGTGCGGGCCGCCGCCAGAATCTCATAATTCCCCACCTCACAGTGAAAATCTGAAGCCCCCACTGAAGGGAACATACTGCGTGGATTGAACGTCCGTGAAAGCATTGACTAACTCTGATTGAAAAATAATTCCGACCCCCTCATTAATCGGAATATCGAGTCCGACGCCGACGCCCATCGATACTGCAGAATGACTGGTTCCGCTCGAGGTATTTGAATTGGTGCCATCGGATATTGTCAGATCACTCACCGATTCGTGATGATATCCTACGCGGAGCGATACGAACCCGGAGAGCCGGTCGCGGGCCCGACTGAACATTAGCTTGAGAATTGGCGACACGAAGAAAATCCCTGCGGAACCGCCCGTGATACGGTATCCCTGCCCGGAAAACAAATAGTAGCTGACCCTCTCTTGGTCGAGAGGAAATTGGAAAAGTTCTGCGGATATAGCGGAAGCGACATGCCTCCGCCGACAAAGAGGTACCGTTGTTTCTGCTCTTGCCCCGGGAGAGCCGAGCTCAACAATACACTCAAGATCAACGCCGTCATCATACTTCGCATGAATCGTCTCAACAGAGAAGATGGTATTCACATCGCGATGGGACCGATTTATCTGAGGACGATGGCCTTCCTGGTCTGCACAATCCATGCCCTACATGCAAAGACTCAGGCCTCGGACACTTCCCAAGCAATCGAATTTGGGCATTCAATTGGGGAGTTGGCTGATAGCGGCTTGCGGCCGTGGAGTTAATCATCTGCGTGACAAACTCTTCAACCTCAAGTCTTTCAGATCAATTTGCGGCAAGTACAATGGCGGCAAAGACAGGGTTTGAAAATCGCGTTTGACAATTCCCACACCGGGAGCCAGCCATTGGTCTTCATAGGTAAACCAGTTGAATTGTATTCTTATTCTCAAGCAATCACTAAACAGATGGACAAACGTTTTGGCAGTGTCTCCGCGGCTTAGAAGTGTGCAGCTGATTGTATCTCCGTAGTAGTAGAAACTCCATTTTTCTCCGACATCAGCCGTTGTCTTGTACAGAAAGGTCTCATTCATACCCGGCGAATTCGCCGTGTCGGAGGAAAAGATCGCCGATATATTACCCTCGTTATCTTCCCGCATCAATAAGGTTGGGGGGTATCCAGCGCCAATCGGATAGGCCTCGACCCGGTGATACGTCTGCCCTCTGAGGATCGTTGTGCCCTCGACCCGCGAATAGAAATCCACGATTCCCGGATCCTGCCAGGGAAAACCGCTTGGTCCAGACCGGCCGAATCCCATCGAATCGCCCGAGATAAGATGGAGGTAGTGAATCCTCCTTGTGGAACGCTCGGGTATTGTTGGACCTGGTATTTGATAATCATATTGCGAACAACCGACGAGCCAAATTGAGAGCACAGAAAAGGCGATGTGTTTCATACCTCACCTCAACAATAATGCCTTTCGGACCTGGGTGAATCTGTGGGCCCGGTCAGATACGCTGACGGCCTCCAGTTTGTAAAAATAGACGCCGCTTGGAAGCGCACCGGCCTCCCATACCACGGCTTCGAACCCTGCCGTCTTGAAGCCATCTTCCAACACCTGAACGGTTTGACCGAGCGTTGAGTAAATTTTCAGCGAGACCTTGCTATCCACAGGCAACTGGTATCTTATTGTTGTCGTCGGGTTGAAGGGGTTTGGAAAGCTCTGCTCGAGTGTGAACTGTTTTGGAATTTCGGTCAGTCGATCGGAGGGATGGTCGGCATCAAAGACCCCTTCCGGTGGCCCAGGCGGAAATCCATCATGATCGTTCTGAATATTCTCGTCGCGCTGTGTTCCAAAATAGAGCATTTGACGATGGCCGCCCGCATCTTCAATCCGCAACACGTCGAAGCTGTTCAAATCGGCCACAGTTGTTAACGGTTTGGGACGCTTACTCCCCTTCGAGGACAGAATAATCTTACCGGGCGAATTGCATCTAACCCAATAACCCCGGAACGGGATGTCGGTCGGCGCAATATTGTACCCACCGGAAAAACCAAAGAATGTTCCTCCGCCGGAGAATGTTCCTCCGCTGATGATACCCGGGGGAATCGAAGTGATCGAGCTGGTTGGAACGGGGCTGCTGATGGAGCATGGGGAGAGATCTTCAATGACGAGGTTGTTGCCGCGGCAATCCTGGACCGGTTACTTCATCATTCGTATCCGTTCCTGATCAGCGGAAAAAGTTTTCGTTTGAAAAACATCAACAAATAGTTAACTTGGGGTGGGGAATTTGGGGCGGAATTTTGGGGAGTTTTCCGGCGGAATCAACACCAACGGCATCTTGTAAGTGTAAACCGACTCACCCCTCACGGCATAGAATCGATTGACAAGGGACCAGTTGGAGAAGCCACTGTTGGTTCTAACACGCACGCGCCAGTAGTAACCCGTATCGGGTAGCAGCGGATCAACCATTTGAACGGTATCGGTGAGCGTTGAATCATCCGATGTGAATGCGGAAAATGAAGCGTCGGAGGAGACTTGTAGATGGTAATTCACGGCTCCGGAGAACGGCATCCAGCGCAGGAGGGGAGAGGTCGATAATCCTGATACATCAAGGGGAATTGGCGAATTGATCTGCCCTCGGGCGGTGGGGATGAGGAGGCCTATCATCAGCGCTGGCAAGAGGTATCGGTGCAGGGACAACCGATTCACGCGCATACTGAACCTCCTTTACTGCGGGTCGAACTGAGGGGAACCGCTATTGCCTTAATATAGGGAACATACTACTGAGGTGCAATGGTCATTTTTCAAAGCAGGAGGTTTATTGAAATCCACCCTTGCAAATCGGAGAGGTCAGATCCGTCGTAGCTATCCACGAAGACGGGCACGAAAAGGAACCGCAGGCTGAATGCGTTCGACGGAGCTGCCGTAAACCCGAGGAGCAGCGTCGTTCGCACGTCGCTTGACCTCTCGGGCGGCTGCGTGTAACGCTCGCCGAAGTTCTTCCTGAACAGTGTGTCCTGGGTGCTTGTGTGCGCCCGGTAGTCAAACAGGGCAAGCGTGACGTCGTCGACACGCCAATTGGACGCACTTCTGTTGAGACCGAAGATCAATTCAACTGCGTCGGATGTTCTTATCGTGAATAGAATTGGGACCGTGAACCGGGTGAGCTTCGTCGGAAAAGTCCACTCAAGCGTCTTCGATTCAGCCGTTGAATCGAAATAATTAGACGGGTAGCTGCCCGTGCTTGAGGAGCGCGAATGTCTGATTGCCCAAACTGTTTCACTTGTGTTCGTTTCTACACTTTGCCCCTCGTACTGCAAGCCGAGGCTCAGTTTGACCTTTGGGTTCATCTGCCACTGTAGGGAACCGGTCGCCTGGTGAAAGTTTCCGACCCTCGTTCCCGTACCGTTCCTCCGATCAATGAGCCCGGACTCCGATGCGTAATCGTTCGCCATTCCATTCCACTGATAATTGGCCATGCCGTATGATGTATCGAGGATAAGCCCGCCCAGTGTGATAGCGGTATTCTCGCGTGTATACTGGTAGTGAAATTGTACCATCTGGTTGTCTTGCACGCGCGCTTTCAGATGGGCGGCGACAAAGGAGACTTTTCCGGCGTGATTCCATAATTGTGTCTGCGTACCGGAGCGGGAGTAGAGGTTCCATCCCGTGGTCGTGGAACCGATTCGACCGGAGCTCCAGTATGAAGAATCGCTGTGCGTCACAGCCTGATCGGCATCCCCCCATAAATGGCCGCCGCTGAGACCTACGTTATATTCCCGATCAATGGCATAGTTCACACCCCCTGCCAGCTCCCAGTGCCTGTACGATTGATTCCTTGCTTCGAGGTCCCGCCAGAGTGAAGTGTTGTTAGCGGCGTAGTACGAGTCCCACAAGTTCTGTGAGCCGTAAGAGCCCTCACGGTCGAAACTGACCCTGCCGATTTTTGCTCCGATCTGAAGGTTCGGTCCGATCTCGTACCCTGCGAACATGGAAACGAAATGTCCTTCCTGATGCATGTCATCGGCTCCGCTGTACTTGTCAACGATCGGGACGTTCTCGGCCGCGGCGGAGCGAGTTCCGAGGTAGTCCGCGCCAAGAACCGGATTATAAATGTCTTGAGGGATCGGGTAGTACTTCTCGTCCTGAGAAACCAGTTGATACGTCAGGCCTAACGACAAATTTTTGAACGCTCCTTCGGCCGGCCGCAGAAGGTACGCTGCAGAGAAGACCGGTTCAAGCGCCCTCCGCGTATTGACGTAAAAGCGGGGGTAGGGATAGAAGGCCATCGAAACTTTTACTGCGCGTAGAATATCATAGGGAAAATAGACGCTCCTCGAGTCGCGGATTTCCCTTGCATTTCTGAAGTCAAGATAGGCGTAACTCCGCTGTAGTGTGTCGCTGTACAGATACGCCGGATTCACGTCAAGATTAAGAATCGGATCATCCAGCACTCCGGCAACAGAATTGCTGAACGTCCCGATCCCGTAGGGTACGAGCCGATACGGCGTGAAAAAGAAATCCGTCTGCTCAAATGATCGCTCCATCACTTGCTCGCCGATGTATTGTCCGTATCCTGTGCCGGATGAGCAGAGCAACAAGAGGAATGCAATCCTGATCGTGTTGTTCATGACCAAGCTCCTGAATTGTTTCAAAACCTTACGTTCAGACTCACCTCGGGGTAGAGTGGAAACAAGGGAAGCGGATCGAATGTCGCGCGCCACCTCAACCTGGTGTCGGAACTCTGACGCAATTCCCAGTCAAATGGATCAAGGAGGCCGTATCCGTTGAGAAGGCGAAGGGCCGCCTCGATCGGCAGGTTTCGCCAGGAAAGTCTGTGCATAACCTGAAGCTCGAGTCGCTGAAAACCCGGCAGGCGACCCCCGTTCAAGTCATATGGCTCGGCGTATGCACCGTTCGTGAAGGGGTTGGTGCGGTCGCTGGGAGTCTCAGCCCGCACCTTCAAGCCGCTCGGATCAAAACAGACCGCTCCAAGCGTCCACTGCGCGTTCGGCGAGTACGATACTGTCGCATACACCTCGTGCCGGCGATCGAACCTGGGCCTGAACGGCTCCCCACCATTGAGGCCGGAGAACCGGTTGCTCGCCCACGAGACGCTGTACCGCAGTGAGCCGGTGAAACGGCCTGTGCGTTTATCAATCGTAACCTCCGCTCCGTAGACTTTCCCCTCGCCAAGGAGCAATGCATCCGATAAGGTGGCCTGTGCCGTTGTGTCGAAAACAAACTCGTGCAGCTTTTGGATTGTCCTGAAGTAGGATTCGACGCCAATCCGGTATCGATCCTCGTCGAAATACTTCTCTATCCCGAGAGAGGCGTGCAACGACGTGGATGCCGGAACGTTATCCGAGGAAGGATAATAGAAGATCGAGGGGTAAAAAAGGAATATCCCGCTGTTACGGTACGGGTGCATGAACTGAGTCACCGCGGAGAGCGACGAATAGAAGCGAAGACCGTCATCAGGCGACACAAGCAGTCCGAACCGGGGGTCGACAGCCGACAAGGAGCCTTCCCTTGAAACGAACGACGTCGCACGAGCGCCCAACTCTGCCAACACAGAGGGAACCAGCCTCCATTGGTCCTGGAAATAGACCGATAGTTCGGAGGGTGAGTAGCCGTCCAACGACATGGGCGCGATTTGACTGGAGAAATCGCTTATCCTCCCTGCTGTCCTATGACGAACCAGCTCGGCCCCTCCCTGCACCGTATGGTATTCATCATAAAAATACTCGGCATGGGCACGCAGGGCGATATCTTCGATCATGTAATCCGACAGAATCGTGCCGGGCCCGCTGCCGAATCCCGCGAGCCGGTGCTCCGCATCGAAGGCGTATCGCGTGAAGATCGCAGAAGTGTAGAAGAAGAGTGATGAAGACGCTGCGCCGATCCACCGCAAGTTTACCGCGGCGTTCCCCCAACGGAGAGAATTGGAGAGTTGACTCCCCGCAATGCCGGCTATCTGGTTTTCATAGCTATCCCGCCCGAAATACCCGGTCAGAGAGAGCCGTTGGTTTCCCGAAAGATGGCGGGTTACTTTCGCAAGCACCTCGGAGGTCCCCAAATCGCTGATTCTATCATTACCGCGATACCAGGGAAACAACACATCCGGGTATCCTCGCCTCCCTGAGATCAGATAACTCATCCGATCGAAGAGAGGCCCCTCCAGAATGAGGCTCGAGCTGAGCGTGCCAAACGATGTCGAGCCGGAAATTCTCTCTCCACCTCCGTCGCGCAGTGTGACATCGAGAATCCCGCCGATGCGGCCGCCGTAATACGGGGGGACGCCGCCCGGGATGACCTGAAGATCCCGGAGGGCATCACCGTTGAACGTGCTTAGAATGCCGCCGAAGTGGAGCGGATTATAGATTCTCGTTCCCTCGAGGAGATACTGGTTTTGATCCGAAGGCGTCCCGCGAATGTACACCCCACGCGATATTCCCTCCGATGCCGTAAGCGCAGAGCGGCGTCCTTGAATGGTGATTTCAGGAAGCATCAATTGCTGGGGCGATAAATTAATGTCACGGATACCCGCGTCGCCCGGCTGGATATTCACCGCCTCGTTGATTGTGCGATACCCGATGCGTCGGAGATTGATTACGTACGCTCCGGGTTGAATAGTGCGGAGCGAGAAAAACCCAAACTGATTGGTCGAGCACCAGCGATAGATTTTCGACGGATCCTCCGGGCCCAGCAGCGCGATGTCCGCGTCCACAACAGCTTCACCCGTAAGTGAATCCCTGATCATACCAGCAAATGTAGCCGGCACCTCCGGTTTCGTCTCCATTTGTTGCAGAACCGCCTGGCCGCCGGCCATTTTCCAGAGGAGTCCGCATCCTTCAATCACTTTTGTCAGCGCGTCTTCAAATCGGCAGTCGCTGCAATCCGCACTGACCCGCTTTCCGGCAACGTCCTTCTCGAGATAAATCAGCGGAACCGAGTACCATTGGAGCAAGGAATCCAAGCCCGCACGAAGATCCAGATCGCGAAAATGGAATGAATGAGTTTTCAGGCGATCCTGTGCAGGAGCTCCCACAACTGCTGCAAAGAGGAGACTAATAAATATGGTATGTTTGACTTTCATGCGTGAACCGTTTGCCGGTCAGCCCGCACAATGCGGTAAGGGCGGATTCTGCACTTCGGGCATCCAGAATCCCGGTGACGAGGTCAGTGGAAAGGCGTTGGTCATCGATCCTGATCGTGATATCGAACCTCATTTCAACTTCACGGCATGCTGCCTGAAACGGCGTTTTGTCCAAGAAGAGCTTGCCGTGCATCCATCCCGGATATTCCGGAGAGGCGATTTCCCCCATCGGCTTCGGGAAACCGTTCGCCGGACAGAGCGCGACCTGTTGCTGGGAGAGGAGGAGCGAACTGTCCATCCCCGCTCTGATGGCGCTGACTTTTACCCTCCCCCTGATCACCGCGACCTCCAGCGCTTCTCCGCGCGCGCGCAGATTGAACTCTGTCCCTATGACACGAACCTCCGCATAGGCCGTGGAAACAATGAGCGGAGTTTCATTCTGACGGACGCGGAAATATGCTTCCCCTGTAAGCGTGAGGCGGCGCGGCTCGCCAGAGCGCGGTTTCGGGACCACAGCCTCGGTCATGTAGCTGAGGATCACCTGTGAGCTGTCGGCGAGGAAAACCTCCTTTTGCTCCCCCCTTCCTGTGGCAAACCTGTCGGAATGACGTTGCTGGTTGGCAAGGTAGATGTAGCCGCCTACAGCTACAATAACTACCGCTGCAATGGCAAGCGCAAGCCGGAGTCCAAATTGCGGTCCTTCTGACTGCGCAGCACCTTCGCGTTCGCTTAACGCGCGCTGGAGCGAGAGCCACCGCGAATGAGTCTCAGGATCTACCCGACGAAGCCTTTCAAATTCTCTGTTCGGCAAGGGCGACGCCTTTATTTGAGGAGGATCATGCTGCGGGTTTGCGCAAAACCCGATGTGACGAGCCGGTAATAATAGACGCCCGTCGCGAGGGTTCCTGGATGCCAGTCGAACTCGTAGTATCCGGGAGTCCGCGGCTCGCTTACCAGTGTTGAGATTTCGACGCCCAGGATGTTATACACTTTCAAGGAGACAAAGCCGTGGTGCGACATCTGAAACCTGATCCTCGTCGAGGGATTGAAAGGATTCGGATAATTCTGAAACAATCGGAAGGCGGAGGGATCCTGATCGTGCACGCTCAGAACGCCTGAGTCGAGAGTGATGCGGGCAATGGTCCCGCCGTCACCCACGACCCAGCCCTCTCTGGCATCCACGAAGTATACGTCCTGAAGGTTTCTCCCGACATGGTGCAGCCTGCCCACCTGCCATGAAGTGCCGCTGTTTGTGGTCTTAGCAAGGACACCGCTGTCGCCCACAACCCATCCTCTCTGCCCATCGAGAAAATCAAGTCCCCTCAGCGATCCGTGCGGCACAGACAACACCTGCGGCCAGGAGTTTCCCCCGTCTTCTGTCTTCAGGACAAAGCCCCCTTGTGTGGTCCAATTATATCCTGCGATCCAGCCGACGCTGGGACTTGTAAATTGAATCGAGAGGGCGCTGTAATATGGCATACCCACGCCCGCGCCTCGTTCAATCCAATGTTGGCCCGCATCGCTCGTGAAATAGAGCCGATCAAGACCGCCTGCCCACCCGGTCGAGCTGTCCTGCAGGAAGGCGGCATAGAATTCCGGACTGCCGCCGAATCCATGAAACTGTGAATGCCAGGTCACTCCTCCATTTGTGGTTCTGAGGATTTCGCCCGAGCCGACAGCCAGACCGTTCAGTCGATCCAGGAAATCTATTCCGAAGAGGCGATAGTAACTTGTGTCGTTCACCTCCTGAATCCAGGTATGACCGCCGTCCGACGTACCAAAAATCAGCCCGCTGTTGTAGCTGAATCTCGGCGTTGAGTGAGTCCAGGATGCGCAGACCCATCCTCGCAGCGAATCGATGAACTTCATTCCGGTGAGGGTGATTCCGCTATCCACAAAGCGGGATGTGGCCGGGGACCAGTGCCGCCCCCCATCGCCGGTTAGAAGAAGAGTCGATCCGGAAGGATAATAACCTGCGCCTGCGGCGACGCCCTTCAGCCGGTCGAAGAACTGGATGCTGTTCATCCCCGCAATCGCCCCCTCAGACAATTGACGCCAGGTTGAACCTCGGTCTGTGCTCTTAGCTATTAGCCCGCCCGAGCCGGCACTGTAAAGTGTATTCGGACCGGGCATAGCATAGGTAGCGTAGCTGCATCCAGGTCCCGGCTTGGCCGGCTGCCATGCGAGCCCGCCGTTCGAGCTTACAAACGATCCGACCACTGACGAGAAGAAGCCGTTTGCCGTATCGGCAAAGACGACGTCGTGGAAGTAATCGTCCGGGTAGAAGAAACTGAACCAGACAGAATCGGTGTAGATGGTTTTCCAAACACTCCCGCCGTTCGTCGTTTTCCATAAAAGGCCCTCGATGTGGATTGAATTCAACCCGAAAAAGAGGACCCTGGTTCCGACCAGCCACCCGGTACCGTTGTCTGCAAAGATGATCTTTGCGAGCCGCACGTTCCTGAAAGCGCCGCTCATATCCTCCCACGTTTTTCCCCCGTCGGTGGTCTTTAGAAGGGAATTGATCCCCGCAAGCCAGCCGATTTTCGGGTCAATCCGAACTGACGATCGAAGATCGATCGCAGAATCCATGACGGAGGTTATCCACGCCACCCCGCCATCTGATGTGCTGGCAACCACATTCCCCCCTGACGCCAATCCGTTCAGTTGATCGGCG
>VBOC01000004.1:0-200 GCA_005877655.1 Ignavibacteria bacterium | reverse complement strand
CCGCCATCGGACGTCCCGATAATCACGCCGCTGCCCGCCGCCCAGCCGTACAGTCCATCATTGAAATCGACAGCGTAGATCGGTTGTTCCGTATTGCTCTCCTGAACCTGCCATGTCTCCCCGCCATCCGATGTTCTCACAACCGAGCCTGCGTCGCCGACACACCATCCATGCTGTGCGTCGGGGAAAGAAAGAGCGTA
>VBOC01000003.1 GCA_005877655.1 Ignavibacteria bacterium | reverse complement strand
AGCACCGTCACTCCAAGGACAAACGCTGTGATCACAAGAATCGTAAGGCGCATTCCCCAGTCGGGTGTGCCCACTCCGGTTACGGCTTGCAGGGCGAGAGAATCGTTCATATGATATCAGGTCAGGTATGCCAGGCTAACGGCCACGATCATGTACGCTATGGCGATCAGACCTAGAACTGTGAAGAGCCGGTTCGACCGGCCAAGCCCGGCCGCTTGGTCCAGGAATGGTATCAAAAAGGCTGTCAGGATCACCGCTACCACGCCCACGTTCACGACAGCCTCGCTGCTGATTCCGAGGATCATGCCCGGCACGAGCCGCAGGGTCTCATAGAGGGTCAAAAAGTACCACTCAGGCTTGATACCAAGAGGCGCAGAGGCCAGGGGATCGACCTTGTCGCCGAGCTTCACCGGGAAGAGAATCGAGAGATACAGGAGAAGCATAAGCCCGAGTGTCCATGCGATCATGTCCCGGTAGACATAATTTGGGAAGAATGGAATCCCAGGGCGAGCCGGAGTCACGCCGATCGGAATGCTCGTCCCGTGAACCTGGTTTAACGTCAGATGCAAGCCGATAAGCCCCAGTGAAACCAGCGGCAGGATCGCGACATGTAATGCAAATAGTCGCTTGAGACTCTCGCCTGCAATGTAATCTCCGCCGCGTAAGATTTGCACCACGAGTTCACCGATGACCGGGATCGTCCGCGGGATTTCAGTCCCGATCTGAGTGGCAAAATAAGCGGTTGTATCCCAGGGGAGCAGATATCCCGTGAAACCGAAGCCCAGCACGACGAGCAGTAAGGTTAGACCGCTTACCCACATCAATTCGCGGGGTCTGCGGTACGCTCGCATGAAATATGTGCTGAACAGGTGGACGAGAACGGTGGCGACCATCAGGTTCGCCGACCAGGCATGCAAAGAGCGTACAAACCAACCGTACGGGACCTGGGATTCGATGAACCGGACACTCTCATTTGCGGTCTCCGGCGTCGGACTGTAGTACAGGAGCAGGAGCACGCCCGTGATGAGCTGCACAAGGAAGAAAAAGAGGGCTAGCCCGCCGAAGATATACCAGAAGGAGTGCTTATGACGAGGGACACTCTTCCTCGACAGGAACTGGATGAGCGTGCTCAGGTGGAGCCTCTCATCGAGCCAGAGAGAAAAGCGGTTCATCCTCCCCCTCCCCCGGCCGCATATTCTCTATTGAAACTCAAGGAGGAAGGATTCACATCAGGCTTGCGAGACTAACACATTATCCTCCTTGAGCTCTACCCTGTAAGGCTTGAGGGGAGAAGGGGCGGGCCCGGCGATGTTCTTGCCTGTCAGGTCGAATTCACTCCCGTGACAGTTGCACTTGAACAACCTCTGGTCCGGTTTGAATTCTACAATGCAGCCCAGGTGAGTGCAGACCGCGGAATATGCCTTTACCTGGTCCTGTTCTGTCCGGACGAGGATGATCGCCTTCTTGTTGAATCGCAGGATCTTTGCGCTATTGAATGGGATGTCGGTGTACTTTCCCGCATTGATTACCTCCATGATCTTTTCTCGTATATTGGGGGGAATAATAAATCGTATCAACGCATAAAGGAGAGGGACGAATGTAATGAAAACCCAGGAGGCTAGGGCCTCGGAGAGAAAGTTTCTTCTAGTAATATGCCGCTCGGGGTTCATCGTTGATCCGGAAGTTCGATCTCGCCGTGAAAAACAGTCTTTACCGGCCCTTCGAGATCGACGTCACTGATTCGATCACCGCTGGCATGAAAATTGACCCGGAGAACCTGATTACTGCGCGTCCTTATCTCCAGAGGCGGCCTGAGCCCCTTGAGCAACGCCCCCAGTATCGAACAGGCAACGGCGCCGGTTCCGCAGGCGAGTGTCTCTGCCTCCACCCCGCGCTCGTAGGTCCTCATCGAAAGCCCTCCGGCGGTCTGTATCTCGATCAAATCGACGTTAGTTCCATTCGGTTTAAATTCGTCGTGATAGCGGATAGCCCGTCCGACCTCAAGTATCCCATTGGATGCGATCAGGGCACGAAAGCTCTCGGGTAATTGATCGACGAATGCAACCGCATGCGGCGCCCCGGTATCCACATAGTGGATTGGCACGCTTTCACCCATGACTGTAATGCGCTTTCCGAGCTGAATATTGACTGGGTCTGTCATCCTTAAGATGATGCCCTCACCCGCGGTTCGGGCGGTGTAGGAATCGCACAGGGCCTCGAATGTGGTCTCTTGCCGGTGGTGCTTGAGCATGTAATAGGAGGCGGCGCAGCGGCCCCCATTCCCGCACATGCCCCCCGAACTGCCGTCAGCATTGAAATACTCCATCACGAAATCAAGCGACCGACTCGGCCTGAGTATCAAGACGCCGTCTGCTCCCACGCCGAATCTCCGGTCGCACAGGAAAGGAGCAAGCCGGGCCCAATCAGTCGACGGTGTGTGTTGATCCATCTCGTCTATGAGCACAAAGTCGTTCCCGGCACCGGTCATCTTTATAAAGCGAATCGTTTGCTGAGTCCCGTTCATCGCAGAGCCAAAATCAGATTTTCCGGCGAAAGATGCAAGTGTAATGGTCGCACATTTCTTGGAACAACTATTGTACCAAGGATTCAAATGGCCGGCCAATACACTCCGCGGCTCGCTGGAGTGCGCGGCAACGCAGTTCTGGACAATGATTGGAAGTGCGACAGGGCGCTGAGGGGTGCCGGTGGTACAGCTCGCGGGGACAGGGCTGGAGACAAAAGAGCCGTTCTTGCGAACGGCTCTTTGTGGAGATGCGGGGAATCGAACCCCGGTCCGGAGCGAAAACCACCAAGACTTCTACATCCTTAGTCTGCTCTTGCAAACTCATCTGCGGTGACCGGAGCAGACGCGGTACGCGCAGCCTACCTCAGAGGACTTTCACCAGGCAAGCCCGAGGATCCTGCCAGGCTATCCCGACTAAGTCGACACCCAACCGCGGCCCGTCGGGCGGAGCTGCGGCGGATGGGTTGCTTTAATTAAGCAGCCAGTGCGTAGTTGTAGTCTGCACTTATAGTTTTCCGCTTTATTAGCGTGCAACGCGGAGAGCACAGGATGCAGTCCTGACCATTCTCATCCCCGTCGAAACCATGTCATCCCCTCTCGACCAATATACTACATCTCCGCAAGTTAGGCAAATGCTCAGGAGGTTCCGGATTGGGCCGGTGCCGGCTTAACATCAGCTCCTGACGGCGGGAACCATTGATTTCTGGTTCTTATAGATCTTCGTCAATTCGTCTCTTAAGTGGGTATATGCTTCCTGTGGGGTGTCGGCGAATCGGAAAAGCTCCAAATCCCTTTTCGAAATCGTGTTATGCCTCACCAGGCCTTCGAAATTCAGGATTTCGTTCCAGTAGCTTCTGCCATAAAGGATGACTGGCAGCGGCTTGGTCACCTTCTTGGTCTGGAGCAGTGTCAATACTTCGAAGAGCTCGTCAAAAGTGCCGAAACCGCCCGGAAACATGACCATGGCCTTCGCGAGGTAGAGGAACCAGAACTTGCGCATGAAAAAATAATGGAATTCAAAGCGAAGGTCCTTTGTGACATATTTGTTCGATTTCTGTTCAAAGGGAAGGCTTATATTCAAGCCGATCGAATCTCCCCCTGCCAGGGCAGCCCCCTTATTGGCAGCTTCCATGATACCGGGTCCCCCGCCGGAACAGATGACAAAACGCCTCTCCCCCTTTAGAGTTTTAGACCACCGGGTGAGCATCGACGTCAGTTCAACGGTGTCGTCATAATATCTTGCCATCTCGAGCCCTTCGATAGCCCGTTCGAGTTGTTCTTGAAGTTTCAGATTCCGCGTACCCTTCCTTCCAATCTTTCTTCTGATCTTGGCAAGACGTTTCTTGGCCTCCAGGGTGGGGAGAACACGCGCCGACCCGAAGACGACGATTGTATTGCTGATCCCGCGCCTGCGAAAACGGTAAAGTGGCTCGAGAAATTCGTTTATAAGCTTTCGTCGAGGTATGCTCTTTCATGGATGCTTTCGTTATTGGATCGATCTGCCCCCGTCGACGACGAATACCTGACCCGTGATGTAGGATGCCCTGGAAAGAAAGACCACGAGATCGGTTACATCCGACGGCTTGCCGTACTCTTTAAGAGGGATTGTGGAAATGGGCACATGTTCCTGGCCGGGGTCCTCCTCGGCTCCCATGAATATCGTTCCAGGCGCGATTGCATTGACAAGGATCTCGGGTGCGAGGGCCTTGGCAAGGCATCGTGTGAGCATGATGACACCCGCCTTGGAAACGCTGTACGGGAGGTGCTGGGCCCAGGCTTGTATTCCTCCCAGAGAAGCGATGTTGACAATCCTCCCTCCTTTTCGCTTGAGCATTTCAGGCGCAACGGCTTGAGAACAAAGGAATGTCCCCTTAAGATTAATGTCAATCGTTCTACCCCAGGTTCGATCGGTGGTCTTCTGAAGGGGGCTGTGGATGAAAACAGCAGAGTTGTTTACCAACAGATCGATCCTCCCGAAGATCTCCATCGCCTTTTGGACCATGAGGGCGACCTCCCCCCTCTTTGAGATATCAGCGCGGATGGCATGCGCCGAGGCCCCCCTCTTGCGGAGTCGTTCGACTGTTTCGGCGGCTCCTCTGGCAGACTTATTGAAATTGACTATAAGATCGAACGAATTCGCGCCGAGATCGAGGGCGATCTGCCGACCCAGCCGCCGTCCTGCTCCTGTAACCAGCGCGACAGGCCGATCATTGTGCCCCTTCTCGCGCTTCGTAGGGACCTTCTTCACCTTCCCCTAGTGACCGGGCATGGGGTGTGTCTCCGCTGCCCTGAAAGGTAGCTCGACGGTCATCACCGGAATCGCCAGCTCGGCATCAGAAGGTTTGAAATCGATGACTCCTGCTGCGGGGATTCCCTTGACATAGCCAAGCGCAATGGCCTTATTCATTTGATATGAATACGTATGACTTGTAGTCCATCCTACCTCTACGCTGGAAGAAAGAAGCCGTCCGACCGGGAGGTTCCGAGCGGCATCTGGAAAAACAAACCCGCACAGCGTCCTTCGAAGCTTTCCGTAGGTATCCAGCCGCGCGATGACTTCCTGGCCGATATAGCAGCCTTTGGTGAAGCTTACGAACCGCGAGAGGCCTGCTTCGAGAGGGTTCACCTCATCGGTTAATTCCTTACCGTGCGCCGGGATGCCGATTTCAATTCGGATGGTTTCGACGGTCCCCTCGCTGATTGCAGGAATCGCCACGATTTCCGGATGCACCGCTCCCCATTCATTCCAATGGGAGTCGAGAGCTGCGGTGGGGCCTACAAAGTGATAGAGCGGAAGAGTCCAGAGTGGATCCCGATAAAGGAAAACGCCGGGGCCGACACGGACGCTGACCGGTTCGCTCGGCCCTGGACAGATCTTACCGATGGTGGATGGCGCTTGAGCTCCGATGATGGAAGTCCTTTTAAAATGATCGGTTACATCCTCGACCGTAATATCTTCCATAATGATGAATCTGCCGATCCAGGACTTCACGTTTTGGGAATTTCCCTGACTCACGATGAGGAGGAGGTCGGCACCCTCTTTGACGACGAGGACGACATCGATTATCCTCCCCTTCTCGGTCGTAAGGATTGTCGGGCGCGTTTCGCGATCCAATAAACCCCGTAAATCGTTCGTGGAGATTCTATTGAGGAATTCGAGTGCCTCCGCCCCTTTCAATTTCAAGAAGCCGGCCGGGAGATCTATCCTACCGGCAACGTCGCGGACGGCCCGATACTCCCTCTCTAGAGCATGATCGACTGGACTCAGACTGGTTTCCACCGGGTGGCTTCTGCGGGCTCAGATTTCGTGCGCCCACCAGGACTCGAACCTGGAACCCGCTGATTAAGAGTCAGCTGCTCTACCAATTGAGCCATGGGCGCAGCGGCAGATCTAGAGGGTATGGAGAGGGTGCCGCGCCTACTTTCCTTGTTTCTGAGGCGCTGACTGCTGGCCGGGGGACGGTTGGGATGCCGGTTGCTGCCCAGCAGGCTGTTGGGCAGGCGGCTGCTGGGTCTGACCAGGCGAACCACTGCGTGGCGGAAGTGGTCTTGGAACTGAAGTCGGGTTTGTCCCTCGCTGAATGATGCTTTCGCGTCCTCCCCCGGTTCCCGGCAGGAAGAAGATGTTTGTAATCAGGCAGAGTCCCAGGAACATTGTCGCAAGAATCGTCGTGGCGCGGCTCAAGAAATCGGCTGTTCTGCGGACGCCGAAAACGGTACCCATCGATCCTCCGCCGAACGATCCGGCAAGCCCGCCTCCCTAGCTCGACTGCATGAGAACGACGATAATCAGCAAGATGCTGACGATAACCTCAAGCGTCACCATGATCCCGAACATAAGACCGATCCTTTGATTAATTCTGGA
>VBOC01000002.1 GCA_005877655.1 Ignavibacteria bacterium | reverse complement strand
GACAGACCTGCATGGGCTTCCATGGCAGACGTTATCGGACTGGGGGTAGTGGTGCAGGAACTTCAAACACGGTTTCATACGAGAGAAATGACGATCGGGGGGGCATCGATCGATCCCGCGGGACCGACGCTGCTATTCCCGGGAATCAATTGGACTTGGCAGCTCGTATTAGAACGGTCTTCCACGCTCGCGGTGCCGCTAGCGGTCATCGGGTTGGCCACGGCGTGGTTTCACAGGTTCGATCCTGCGCGGGTTAAGTATTCGACATGGTCCAGAAGGAGAAATCCGATCGCACGTCTCAACGCGATGCTCAAACCGATCGCTCGCGTCAATGTGATCTCAAAGCCGCTGACTCGCCTCTTCGGCCAAATCAGCGATCCCGGAAAAGCGATGCCGACAATGGTAAATGCAATTCGGGCGGACATAGCGGCGACGTTTGCGCTCTCGCCTCTTACCGGAATTGCAATTGTAGCCTCGGGGATACTTTGCCTGGTCGAGGGTGCCGAAGTGGTCCAACATGTCATCTTGCCTGCCATCTTCGGAGTGTTAGTCGCTGCCCTGGCGGACATCGCGGTGCGGGATTCTGCTGCAGGAATGGCGAGCCTTCTCTTTACCGCGCCGAAATTGAAGGCAAACTATGTCGTGTGGAAGTTTTTCTCTGTGCTGGCAGTGACGCTGATGTTCACATTTATTCCGGCGATAAGACTTCTGGGCATGTCGCCTGCGGCGGCGATTTCGCTTTTGATCGGTTCATGCTTTGCCGCGTCCGCTGCGGTGGCATTCGGAATTCTTACACGGAGCCCCAAGCTTTATGTGGGGTTCCTTCTGATGCTGATCTATATCAGTCTCAATCTCGATAAAGTTTCACTGCTTGATTTCGCGGGCTTTCATTCTGTAGCAACCCACGGCATACAGTTCGGTTATGCCGGTCTATCAATGGTACTGTTAATTTGTGCGGAGATCAGGCACCGGAGTCTTCTAAGGAAAGCATAGGCAACCGCGGCAGTGCCCCGGGCCTGGCCGGAGGCTTCTCTCACGAACAGCACAGATCTCCCACGAACCGAGCGATGCCCGCCCGGAGCGCAGGTCCAGCGGTGAGCGGAACGAGGCGCTCACCTCGATAGGATTAATTTCTTGGTTTCGGTGAAGCGGGAGGTTACGAGCCGGTAAAAGTACGTCCCGGTCGCAAGATTCGAGGCGTCGAACACAACCTCCTGCTTCCCTGCCGGCAACCGCTCTCCATTGAGAAGGACGCGCACCGGCTTCCCAAGAAGATCGTAGACCGTGAGGTTCACTCCCCCCATCTCCGCAAGCGTGAACTCGATCTTCGTCCTCGGGTTGAAGGGGTTGGGATAGTTCTGACCGAGAGAGAACGATCTCGGCACGGTCGGCGGTGTCACGACCGCGGAAGGCGTCACGAAAAAATGAAATGTATCCACACTCGAGACTTCGGTAAATTCATCGCACACCGAGACGTGCCATCTGAACGACCCCCCGCTCCCGTACGGATCAATATTGGGCGCCTGAAAGACGGTATCAATCGTCCGGAAGACGGTGTCAAGCACCGGTCCCTTGACGTGAACGCGGTAATAATGCGGATCTTCAGTTTGATCTGCCGCTGATGTCCAGCGAAATTGCTTGGTTGGGGCGCTCACAGCCGAATCGAGCGGGAAAAGGAGCCTTGGCCGCACACGAGGCTTGAGCCCGTCGAACCGGCAGACATAGAGCCCCGTCTGGATGTCCGAAGCGATCCATTTGCCCGAGGGAAAGTACGGATAAACTCCCCAGGCCCCAGCATACCCCCCGCTCGCGCCCGGGTATGTGTCATAGTAGCCGACTTCCACTGGATTTCTCGGATCGTGCGCATCCACAACCCGCATGCCGGCGGTATAGTGGGCGACATAAATGTAATTCCCCCTCACGTGGACGTTGTGGACGATATCGATCGGCGACGCGCTGTACACCGTGACCGAATCCCATAGCGGCAAATTGCTGATGTCCCACACCTTCATGTTATGCTGGGTCGTGCCGATTTCATCTGTCGTGAAGACGTATTTGCCGTTCATCGACCTCCACGCATTGTGCGTCCCGCTCCCCGCGTATGTGATCTTGGTAATTTGTACGGGATTCGCTTTGTCGTGCACGTCGGCGATGAACAGCCCCCCGCCGTTATAAATCGCCGCCCCGAACAGGGTATCGTTTCGAACGTACGAGTCGTGGATGTACAACGGCTCATAGGTTCCGGCAAATGCGGGAGTCACCGGATCGGCCAGAAGGGAGAAGATAACGGTGCCCGCCGGGCCCCAGGTCACGCTCCCGTTACAATAGAGATACCCATCAGCCACCGTCACGGTATGGGACCTCGTATTGCTCTTTCCTGAATCCGGCGGCGTGGCGGAGACGTAGATAAAATTCTTCACCAGGAGGGCTGTATCAGGCAGGCCGGAGAGATCGACAATCTGCACTCCCATCCCCCCTTCCGAAACGCAGTATGCGTAATTTCCCCACGTTTTCATTTCGTGCCAGATTGACGGGGGTCCCGGAATAAATTGAATTTCCCGGAGGGAGTCTCCGTTCAGATCGATGATCGATACCCCATTGTACGCGCCGATCAGGGCGTATTCACGGCCGTCGGGAGAAACCCAACCCCAGCAGCTTGAATACTTGAATCCACTGGACGACGATCCGTGAGGAATGTCGGCATGACCCACCAACGTTACGCCGTTCGGCTGTCCCTCCGACCGCGGCGGAGCGAGAGTCGAAATAACTACCAGCAAAACAGGGAACAAAGGTCGGGAATTTCGCATCAAAAAAATATCGAAAAATTCCGAACCGTTTCCAAATGCGGCCTTTTTGTTGCGTTTTAACTATATGCAACTTCGCAAACTCTATCGCACAATTGAAAGTATAGGATCGAGGCCCTTCGAGAAGACGGAGGAATTGCTCCAGCGCGTTCTCGAAGAAGTCGTCCAGAACGAGGAGTTCAGGATCAAGGGCAGCCGCATCTGGAAGTTCAGCCCGAAGCACGGGGCGTATGCGCTCGTCCACCAGATCGGGGAGATGGAACCGATCCGCCGGAACTATATGGTGAAAGTCAAAGATAATCCTGTCTTTCTGGAACTGCCGAAACGGCGCACCGTCCTCGCGAACGAGGAGGATCAATACCTGCGCAAACGAGGCATTTTGCGATACTCGGCCACCGGCGTCGGCGACAAAGTGCAGTGGCGCGGGCACACGCTCTATCCCTATGTTCTTGCGTTTAACGCCGACCACCTCGATGAGAACATTTCATCGACCCTCAACATTATCAGCACGGCCGTCACTTCCGTCCTCCGCAGCAAGCGGATCGAGCGGAAGGCCAAGGACCTGGAGCGGGACCTCGACAAGGCGCGGGACATCCAGAGCAGCATCCTCCCCCAGCACGAGATGCAGTTTCACAAATACCAGATGTACGGCATATCGGTCCCTGACCGGATCGTGGGCGGGGACTTCTTCGACTATCTTCAGGTTGACGGGGATAACGAGCGTCTGGGGGTCGTGATCGGAGACGCGGCGAGCAAAGGGGTATCGGCCGCCGTTCAGGCGCTCTATCTTTCGGGCGCCCTCCGCATGGGCTTCGAATTCCAGACAAAGATGAGCGTGCTCCTCTCCCGCGTCAACCGTCTCCTGCACAAGACTTTTTCCGAAGAGCAATTCATCTCCCTGTTCTATGCCGAGCTGACCGACGACCGCCGCGGGCTCGTCCTGTATGCAAATGCCGGCCACAATAACCCGATCCTCATTCGCGCGAATTCGAAGACGCCCGAATATCTCGAGGCCACGGGGCAGCTCCTCGGCCCCTTTCCCGACGAGACGTTTAAGACGGAGAGCGCCATGATGGGTGCGGGGGATATTCTCTTCCTCTATACGGACGGGTTATCCGAAGCCACGAACGAACATGGGGAGTTCTATGGGGAGGATCGGCTCGTCGATAAGATAGTCAGTTTTCGCTCACAGGGCGCAAAAGATATCGCGCGCCTTATCATTGAGGATGTTCAACGCTTCAACAGTCTCGGCACGCGATCAGACGACAAGACAGCGGTCGTCATCAAACGGCTGGGTTAGGAGGCCACCATGGCCACAGAAACGCAGAAACAAATCGGCACAATTTCTTCCGTCGGCAGCGTTGCGATTACGGCCATCCTGCAGGGGGTTGCGGCGCAGGATGGAAAGGCGGAGAAGGGCCAGACGGCAGTCGGCAAGCTGGGCTCGTATGTCATGATGCCGGTCGGCAACCGTTCTGTCATCGGAAGCATCACCTCCGTTCGCCGCGCCGACCTTCCGGCGGCCAAAGCGGCAAAGGAGCCGAAAGAGGACGGTCAGCCGATCAGGCAGGAGATCGAGATTCAATTGATCGGAACGGTCTCCGAAGGCCGGTTTGAACGCAGCGTCTCCAGCTATCCCATGGTCGGCGGCCCGATCCAGCTCCCGGAGAGTGCGGACCTGCAGAAGATCTTCGCCGTCTATCGTGAGGGCGGCTTCTCTCCCGGCACGCTCTCCTCGTTCGAAGACGAGCGCATCTTTCTTGATCCCAATAAATTCTTCGCAAAACACATCGCGCTCTTCGGCTCCACCGGTTCCGGGAAATCATGCACGACGGCCTCGATCCTGCAGAAAGTCGAAAAGTTTGAAAATACGCACATTATTATCCTCGACCTGCACGGCGAGTATGAGCATGCGTTCAAGGAGCGCGGTAACATCATCAAGATCACGGAGCTGGAGCTGCCCTACTGGCTGATGAATTTCGACGAGATCGTCGAAACGTTCGTCGATGAGTCCGACCCCTCGGCGACCAACCAGGTCAGCGTGATGAAAGAGGCCATCATGGATTCAAAGCGGGGAAAGAATGTTCCCCTGAAGGAGTTCCTGACCATCGACACGCCGGTCTTCTTCGATTTCCTGGAGGTGAGCGCGCGTATGCGTTCTCTCGACACCGAGCGCACACTCGGCGGGAAGGAAGGCCCGTTCTACGGCCAGTTCACCCGATTTCTCGTCCGTCTCGAGGGAAGGCTCACAGATAAACGGTACGAGTTCCTGTTCCGTCCGCAGAAGTACAAGGCGTCTGACACTCTGGCTCCCCTTCTCACAAAATTATTCGGCCTCGATTCGGGGAAACAGGTCACGGTCATCGACCTCAGCAGGGTGCCGTTCGACGTAATCAACGTGCTCGTGTCCCTGCTGGGGAGGGTCATTTTTGATTTCAACCTCTGGAACAAGGCACGGCAGGATTTCCCGGTCTTGATCGTCTTCGAAGAGGCGCACACGTACCTTTCGATGACGGGCAGGAGCAAGGCAGCGCGTCAGACCGTCGAGCGGATCGCAAAGGAAGGAAGAAAGTACGGCGTGAGCACCATGATCGTGAGCCAGCGTCCCGCCGAGATTTCAGAAACGATCACCGCTCAGTGCAACAATTTCATTGCGATGCGCCTCCTGAACCCGCACGACCAGGCCTACGTGCGCAAGCTCGTGCCTGATTCCCTGGCGAACGTAATCGACGTTCTCCCGACACTCGCCCAGGGCGAGGCGTTTTTCATCGGCGATGCCGTCCCGATTCCGGTTCGGGTAATGCTCGATAAGCCATCGCCGGAGCCGGCCAGCGGCGACATTAAGTTCTTCGAGAAATGGAGGAAGAAAAACGCCGAAACCGTTGTTGCCGACGTCGTCAACAACTGGTGGAAGCAGCTTCGGACTTAGAAGTGAGGCTTCACCCCGAGGGCTCGGGGTGAGGCCCTTAGGCATTCATTAGTTTAGAGAAGCCGACACACACCGTTGAATGGGGATGGGTCGGCTTCAATTTG
>VBOC01000073.1 GCA_005877655.1 Ignavibacteria bacterium | reverse complement strand
GAGTACGCGATATCACCAATTGAGGCTTCCCGGGTATTGTTTCCGCCAAACACCCTTGTGGCCAGTGCCTTGAGCCTTGATTCCCGGGGAACTCCGCCGGCGAGCGGCTCGGTGAAAAGTGAAAGGTTGAGATCGGCGTTCAAGGAGAGGCCGATTTCATCCAGGAGTTCCTGCCCGGCGAGACCGAGCAGAAAGTTTTCCTGCGGTGCGAAATGCGAGCCGGAGCTGTCGAGAAAATGTTCCAGGATCCGGGAGTCCCCGTCGTCGAGAGAATACAATGCCGATAGAATGAGGTTGCTACCCTCTTTTCTGCCGTAGCCGACGCGTGCTCCGTAGATGTTTTTGAAAAAGGTCGGATGATCGGATTGATCGACTCCGCCGAGCGAGGGTAAGGAGATGCCGGAGAGATCGATCTGCCGGTCACTCTTGCCGAGAGCGGCCGCTACATAAAGATTTCCGGGATTATACTCAATGAAGCCGCCGCTGAGCGTTACGGCGTTCATGGAAAGATCTGTAAAGCGCGGGGCGACAGCCCCAAAACCGAACGTGGGGATATCGAGAAAAAAACGGTCCGTTCCCGGCGAAACCCCCAGCTTGTCCAACTTCTTAAGGCCCTCCACAGGATCGGCGTTCTCCAACGCTTTCAGCTCTTCAATCTGGCGGTTGAATTCCACCGTGTCCGATTGAAACGCCCTGAGCGAATCGCGCATGACATCCAGTTTCGTTTGCCTGAGCGCTCCTACCTTCTCCCCAACACGCTGGCGAAGATCAAACTGCAAGCCCCCGAGCTTTCGCTCGTACCCGAACGTCCCGCGATTGAGTGTCGATTGTGAACTATTTTTCTCTGTCGTTACCAGAAAACTGAGCTCGAGGGGGGCACCGTTGATGTTGACCGTGGGATCGACCTGAACGCGGAAAAAATCCGCGGGCGCCTGGGATAATTCTCCGGGAAGATTTGAAGTCTCGGCGGTCGACCGGAGATTGCTGGAGAATTTGATGCCCGCTTGTCCCGATGGAGGCTGCTGCCCCGGATTCGCCTCGGGTTGGTTCTGCGGAGGAGACGGTTCAATTTTCCCGGGTGGGGGCACATACGCGGTGTCCGCCGCGAGCGGCTCGGCATAGACAAATGTCCATATCTCGCTTTCACTGATAACTTTGGGGCCGACGCGCGCGCTTATCCGCCACGCGTAGCGATGGCCGGCGATGAAACTCCGCGAGCCCAGATTTGCCTGCCAGGAGGAAGAGCGGAGGTCCGTCTTTTCGAGGACGAGGGGGTTGTTCCGGAGTGCTTCTTCCGCCGTTTGGTCCTTCAGAATCTCGACGACCTTCAGGTTACAAACTACTTCTTCACCCGTTGATGCTTTCGGCTGCATAAACCACGACCAAACGACAAATTTATCGGTAACGTCGGTATTGTTATAAGGTGCAACGAGAATGGGCGGTGAGACTTCCTGCGCCTGGGTGCGTTGAGGCGCCATCAAGAGGGCCGGCGCCACTGCGAGCGTTGCGGGAAACAACGGTCGAATCAACTGTAAGTCCATCATCTTCTCGATGCGGAACGTGAGTCTCGGAGAAAAAGCGCACTCTGCGGGCCGGGTGATCCCGCAGAGGGCCGGCGAAAGGAGTTACAGTTAATGTCAGCCGAGGCAGAGGAGCGAGATGAATCCCACGCAGCCCCCGCAAGCGGCTGCAAGACAGCCGAGGAAGACGCCCGGCGATGTGATCGCGCCGATGCCCCCGGTGGCGCCAATCGTGGCTCCGGCGGCGACAGCGCACGCAGGGACCGCCCCTGCACAAAACGGTCCGCATATTCTCGGCAGCTCTCTCAGCACGCAAGTTTTCCAACTGTTAGCCTTTTGAACCGTATTCTTCTCATCGACATACCACTCATTGGCATTCTCCAGGCCCTTCCCCTCCGGGATGACTAGATAGGCTTTATAAGCGATTTTCCCTTTGCGTCCCCATATCATCGAGCATGTCTCCTTCGAGCCCTTTTTCTCAAGGTCAAAGATGCAGAAGAGGGCATCGTCCTTTTCTCCCTTCTCGCTGACAGCCGTCCCCTTGAATCCCCATGAGGCCTTCGGGTCTTTTTTTCGGGTGAACCCTTTCGCCCGGACTTCCTTCAGGAGAACCAGAAACGCTTTGTCAGTCGAAAATGTCTCCCATCTCTTATTCATCTCTTTCGGGGAAAATATTTCCTGGTTTTCAACTTTCTGGGCCCGACCCGCCTGGGGGGTCGAGAGCAGGAAGAAGCAGAACAAGATAAGCCAGCAACCGGCAATAGATCGAATTTTCATAGATCGTTCCCTTCTTGTTATTTGTAGTGTGAATTATATCGCCGCGAAGTCAATAGCGAGTACTCCGGCCGTTATCAATTCATTCGTCTTAAAATCCAAAGCTGCGACTGGTCGCCGGTAATCATATCGTACTGTTGGACCTTGCAATCAGCGGTAGAATTCGGGCAATTGTCGTAGGCGTCCATAACTTTATGTGAAAGTTTATTGTACAGCACATAGACAGGCGTGTTGGGAATTTTATAGAAGAACCAAATCTGGCCGTCATAAGGATGATATTTC
The DNA here is from genome assembly GCA_005877655.1 of Ignavibacteria bacterium. Taxonomy (GTDB): domain Bacteria; phylum Bacteroidota; class Ignavibacteria; order UBA10030; family SZUA-254; genus VBOC01. The sequence continues at coordinate 6,469 of VBOC01000073.1, read as the reverse complement.
TGCATCTGAGTTAATGTGCCATTATCTCCGTTTCCGAAGAATGGAATTTCGATGAAGAACTTATCGTTATTTCCGGCCGCCATGCTGATTCTGTACGCTCCGCCCAGGACGTCGTGCTCAACATGAAAAACCTTATTAGCGGTGGTGAGACCATTCCTGATGCGAAGTTTGCTCTCCGCAGTGCCTGCGGCCCTCTCCGAGGAAGGCCATTCGAGCGCATTCCGCAGATCATTCCTGAACTTATAGCATATCAATTCATAGTTTCCCTCCGCTATCGCTTTATCGAGCATGTTGTCGGCAATGAGACCTGCTGTGAAGGAAAGGTTGCTGACCGAGTTGATGACGAAACTCTCAAAGTCAGTGGCTGCATTATTTATCAAGTCATTCTGTGCCCCCTGCTGCCGTTGAAGTGCGGTACAATGTTTTACGGGCAACGGAAGATCGGCCGGCAAGGATGGAAAGAGTGAGGAAGGAACTTGATGCCTGAGCGCCCGGAGAACCCAATCAGGATCATGATAACAGGTCGTGCCTCCGCATCCCGCGACAAATTCGAGTTTCACGGGCAGCTGCGGAATTTCATCCGCCGGTAAGTTGCCGATGGCACAGAAAATCTTCGCGTCATCAATAAGCGGAATCTGTTCATGTCCGCTTTCCACATTGCTTGAGACATCCTTGAAATAATTTCTCACTCCGGCGCGTCCGAACAGGAACGCCTGGGGCGGCAGCGTAGGGATTGGGTCGTCGAGAAATTCAAATCGTTGTATCCTGTTCTTGCCGATATCGGTATTCAATTGGTCTACAAACGTTTGGTCGCCGGGATGCGGCGACTCGTAAAGATAGACTCCCTGCGGCGTGATGCCGTAATTGTGCTTGAGGAATAACGCAAACAATTGCGCATGACCTCCGCCGAGGCTGTGCCCCGTGATCCAGACTCTTTTGCCGGCGCCGTGATATCTGTCCCGGATTCTCGTTGCAACAGAATCCGCAAAGCCCCCGAAGAGAAGGCTTTGTGCCATCCCCCTGTGCACTCCGCCATGGATGTTTGGCCCCAGCACCGATGCATCGCGTTTGAGGAATTGAAAATCACTTGCAGCCCATTCCGCCACATTATATCCCAATGAGCCCACAGGATTACAGCTTACCCGGTCGGTCCCTCTGAACACGACATAAATCGTTGTTGAAGTCGATATAATTATTGCCTCGGGATCGTAGCCAGCCGGGTTGCATTTGTTTTGATAGTCGAAAATAACCTGCTGCCCGTTAGGCGCGCCGACGGTGACAACATTGGGCTCCGTTGTACCCGCACCCGCTGTGGTTCTGGACAAACCCGATACCATCGAAACAGGTGTTCCGAGCCCGACGGCGGTTGTTTTCAACAGAGCCGGTGGGGCATCCTTATCGATAAATAAATACCCCAATTTATCGGCAAATACATCATTAAATTTATCGTTATGTGCTTCGAGAAAACCGACGGAATCTCCATCTGCTTCATAGCCGGGTCCGTTGAAGAAAAACCTTATGCCGTAATTAGGGTAGATCATCGTCGCGAGATAGCCCATCAAGTATGCGTTCACAGGATCCAGATTTACGGCATCCTTGTGAAATTGTGTATTGAAACAGTTCTTCCCGGGTTGGGAAAAGGACAACGCGCTTCCGAGGAAGAACACGAGCGACATGAGCAGAAGTTTTTTCATTTTTCGGACTCCTTCCCTGATTAATATTGAGTTAGATGGAATTGCTCCCGGATGCTGGCTCATGGAATCTGCGCCGCGAATTGCCTACGGCAAGCTTGAAACAACTGTTTGAAGGACCGACAAGTCGTCTTTCAACACATATCCCACCGCCCCTGCATCCCGCGCAGCGGTGCGTAAAGCGGTGTCATTGTACTGCGTCAGGATCACCACTCGCGCCGTGGGCGAGACACGCCGGATGGCATGTGTCGCTTCAATTCCATCCATCCCTTCCATCCGGATATCCATAATGACGACGTCGGGCCTGCGGGAAGCGAACTGTATCACCGCGTCGTCACCGTCGCCGGACTCGATGAACTCCGCTTCCAGCACGGCGAGCGCCGACTTTATGGTCTCGCGCATATTTCGGCTGTCGTCAACGATCTGAATGAGCATGAACAACATGGGGTTGGGTTGAAGGAAGGTAACGCAAGGAGGGGAAAGCGGAAAGATGTGGACACCCTCAAAAAGCGTGGGGGGGAACACCTACCCGTGATACGCTATGAGGCGGCTCAAAGGGGGCGATGGCGGCGCCCGAAGCGGGCGATGGCGCCTCGAAGCGGATGATGACTGCTCTCGAAGCGAACGAGGACAAGCTGTGGCTGCCGCGAAGGTGAAGCTTCGAGGCAATACTCGTCCGGTGATTCTCCACGGTCTTGTAACTTATCGAAAGCACGTTGGCGATCTCCTTGCTGGTCTTGTTCTCGGCAATGAGCTTGAGGATACGAAGCTCGGACGGTGTCATGTCTTCGAGTGAAGGCGTATGCCGGAGCAGCTTCTCTGCGCGCGCGCTTCGATTCATGAGAAAATCCGCAAGCACCGGGCTGATATAGTACTTGCCCTCCTCGACGGTGTGGATGGCGTTGAGGATGTCGTACACCGCACTGTCCTTAAGGACATACGCCCGCGCCCCGATATCGATGGCCTCGTTGAAGAGGTTTTCCTCCCGGTACATCGTCAGGAAAATCACATCCACTTCAAGTTTTTGCTGCCGGATCTCCCGGGCTACCGTCAATCCGTTCATCTGCGGCATTTCGATATCGAGGATTGCCATGGCGGGAGTGTGATGCTGAATGAGCGCGAGAGCTGTCATTCCGTCTCCGGCCTCGCCGGCAATCTGAAGGGATGGATCAGTCTCGATGACTTCGCGCAGCCCCTTCCTGAAGAGCGGGTGGTCATCGGCGATAATGATGGTGATCGGAGGATTGCTCATGACGGTTTTTTCAACCTCGGGATTAACACTGTCAACACCGTCCCTTTACCGGGGGTTGATTCGATCGTCACCGCCCCGTTCAGAACCTTCGCCCGCTCTGTCATGCCTGCGAGTCCGAAACCCCGGCGGGCGGGAGGATGAGTTGACTGATCCGCGGGGATGCCCTTTCCGTTGTCGCTGATGGTGATGCGAAGATTGCCGGTTTCCGCGCGAATAGTGACCTGCGCTTCGGTTGCACTCGCGTGTTTTAAAATGTTGTTGATTCCCTCCTGTACGATTCGATACACATGAATGGCGTGGTCCTTCCCGATCTCGTCATCGATGGGATCGACCGCCATCGAAAACCGGACGGAAGTGGCGAGCCTCGAGGTAATGGAAGTGATCGCCTTGGTGAGCCCGAGGCGGTCGAACTGGTATGGCCGCAAATTATACGAAATCTCGCGCACTCCGTCGACCGCCGACATTGCGACCGACGAGATCTGGTCAAACTGGTCTCTCACGTTCTTTGTAAGAGCTCCATCCCTGAGTCCGATCAGCGCCCGGTTCCTTATCACAAGGAGATCCTGACCGAGACTGTCGTGCAGTTCGCCGGCGATGCGCGCGCGCTCCTGTTCCTGTGTCATGAGGAGCTGAGCGGTAAACTGCCTGCGTGTTGTCTCTTCCTTGTTCAGCTTGGACAAGCGTATCCGATACGTTACCAGAGTTATGATGAACATTCCCGCTACAATTCCAATTCTAAACCACCACGTCTCCCAGAGGGGAGGTAATATCGTGAATGAAATGCGCGCCGGATGGACGCTCACGAGACCGTCTGCGTTGATCGCACGCACGTCAAATGTGTAAGATCCAGGCCGGAGGGAGGCAAAACTGACAAGATGTTCGGTTGTCGAGCGCTGCCAGTCGCGATCCGGCGGTTGGAGTCGATGCTGGTAGCGAGTTGCGTTCTCGCCGCGAAAACTGATGCCGATGAAGGCGAATGAAATATTGTTTTGGTTAGAGGGCAGGAGGATTTCTTTCCAATCGCTTACCGGATTGCCATTTATTTCACACCGGTGGATGTAGACGGGCGGCGGTGTAAGAAAATTCCGATCCGCGGAGTTCCGCTCGATGATCGTTAGCCCGTCTGTTGATACAAGCCAGAGGTACTTCCCGGTTACATCCCCGCAACCGGTTATGGAGACCATGTGGCTCGGCATCAATTGAAGCTTATCGGCGACGGGCCGCATCGTCGCGCCGTCAACCTCCTGAACTCCCCTGGATGTGCCGAGCCAAATGCCGCCTGCGGCAGATTTGCACATCGACCAGACAGTGTTGGAGATTAATTCATCCTTTGTGGTCAATGTGTGAATGGTGCTGTCATGAATTATGGCAAGGCCGCCGAACCTCGTCCCGACGAAAACCGCACCGGAGCTGTCCTCCATAAACGATCGTATCTCGTCATCCGGTAATCCATCTCTCATCGTCATCAGACGCAGGCGACTTGTTTCATCGATGTCGGGTGGAGCTATTGCGAGACCCCAGAGAAATCCTCCGATCCATACACGACCATGATGGTCCTCATACAGCGTTCGAACGGTGAGATCGGGCAGGCCGTCCTTCAGAGAGAATGTCCGGATGTGTCTCATGGTTTTCAGGTCGAAAACGGCAACGCCGGTTCCATCGACACAGCACCACAACCGACCCCTGGAATCAATGATGAAACAAGCGATGTAATCGGTTGACAGCCGGCTGTCGCTCATCAGTGTGCGCTGAACCTGTAGTTTTGTAAGGCCCCTTCCAGTTCTCACGCTTTGGAAGGACCGGATTCCATCGCGGAAATTCATCCACAACCGGCCATCCCGATCGATCACAATGGTCCTGGGCACACCTCCAAGATCATCGGGGAGTTGGTGGTGTGTTATCTCCCAACCCACTCCCGGCTCGCTCCAGACCTCAGCGACATGCTTCCCGGTAAGGACCCAGATGTGCCCGAGCCGGTCGTTCACCGCCCGTGAATTATTATAAGCCGACGGGATATCCGCAAACGGAAATGAGAGTACATGACGATTAGACCATTTCATGATCCCCCGCTCCCAGAATCCGAACCAAAAGTTCCCCTCATGATCGATGAACTCCGTTACGACATGATCTGACGGGAATCCGTTGGCTCTGGAATACCGGCGAAGATGCGCACTTGCGAAGTCTTTTCGAGAGAGCTGGAGTATGCCATTACTGGTCGCGATCCAGAGATCGCCGGCATCTTCAATGATTTGACCCGCAGATCCATAGAGCAGCGGGCGCTCCTGAACAATTGTGCTGTCGCGGAGGCGGAAGAGAAGACTATCGGATGTCCCGACCCAGACGCTGCCTTCCTGATCGGCAAACACCACTGTTATATACCGCCTACCGGGTCTGCCGAGAGAGAATCTCTCTCTCAAGGAACCCTCTCCGGTGAAAACGTAGATCGAGTCGTCCGCCGAACCGATTACAAGTCCACCCGGAGTTGAAACCAAATTCACCTCCAATCCTCTGACAGTCAGCGGATACACCAGCGCCTTCTTGTCGCCCACGATCCTATAAATTCCCATCCGGGTTGCCGCCCATACATCGCCGCCCTCACGTTCGACAATGGCTTCGACCAGGTTTGTAACGAGCGGCGCCGGCGGATGCGTCGCCGGATTTATTGAATCGAGAGGAATCCGGGTAAATTGACCGCTATCAAATTTGCACAGCCCTCCGTGGCGGGTTCCAATCCACAGCCGGCCCGGTGAGCGCTTGCCCGGGGTAAGTACGGTGATGTAATTTGAAGGGAGTCCATCGTTGGTGCGGTAATTTGTAAATGAAGTTCCATCGAACCGGCTCAAACCTTCCCCCGTTCCTATCCAAAGATATCCGTCGGAGGTTTGGGCAATGGCCGATACTCCGTTGGAGAGAAGCCCGTCGTCCTGAGTATAATCCCGGAGAGAAAGCACCTGAGCCAAAAGGAGATGATATCCGCTCAGCACAAAGAAGGAAAAAAGGGTTACGAGGCGCATCGATTGATCGGGATGTTAACCATCTGGGAACGATTCCAAGGGGCTCGTCGGACGAGGCCATCCGCGGGCAAACGGATCCTTAAGCCAGAAGCTACTTTCCTGCGGTCACGGTTTTCTTGATCTCCTCAAACCAGTTGAGGACAACGTTGATTTGCTGATACGTTCCCTCCCCCTCTTTCGGTTGCGTCACGAGGATGGACTTACCGTCCGGCGCGATATCATAGCTGACCTCGCTCTCGACGTTCACGCCGTGGTAATCCTTCAAGATCACATGCGGCTGCCCCGCAGTCAGCGACCGTGCCCCGGCAATCGGAACCGCAGTAATCGTGTTCGGAGTGCCGTAGAATAAGGTTTTTCCGTCCGCAGACCAGTCAACTCTCATTGCCACATCCATTGAGATTTGCCATTTTCCCTCTCCGCGCGGGAATGGCCGAACGTATAGCTGAACCAATCCGGTCTCATTCGAAACGTACGCGAGCCATTTTCCGTCGGGAGAAAGCGATGCTGCCGAT
>VBOC01000074.1:2042-12471 GCA_005877655.1 Ignavibacteria bacterium | reverse complement strand
GAGCGAGAGGGCAATCCGTATCATGCAGGATCTGTACGCGCCGTTCATCCGTACGGGGAATCCCGTGCTGATGATGGATGAGCGGAGCGCCGAACTGACCAAGTACGCCGCGAATGCATTCCTGGCCACGAAAATCTCCTTCATGAACGAAATTGCCAACCTGTGCGACTACCTCGGCGCAGACGTCGACATGGTGCGAAAAGGAATCGGGACAGACCCCAGGATCGGCCCGCAGTTTCTCTTCGCGGGGGCCGGATACGGAGGGTCGTGTTTCCCGAAAGACGTGAAGGCGCTCGTACGGACGGGCAAGGACTGCCGCTACGACCTCAAGATTCTTACCGCCGTGGAGTCGGTCAATCGCCAGCAGCGCGTACGGCTGGTCGAGAAGATCGTCCGATATTTCAACAAGCGGCTGGCGAGAAAGATCATTGCTGTCTGGGGCCTGTCGTTCAAGCCGAACACCGAGGACATGCGGGAAGCTCCGTCCGTCAGCATCATTAAAGAACTGTTGAAGCGCGGCGCGGCGGTCCATGCGCACGACCCGGTCGCGCTCACGGAGGCGCGGAAATACTTTGGAACGACCGTCAAGCTCTTCAAGAATAATTATGCCGCCCTGCGCAAGGCCGACGCCTTGCTGATCCTGACCGAGTGGAACGGCTTCCGGCGTCCGGATTTCGACCGGATGAAGGCCCTGATGCGCGGGCACGTTATTTTTGACGGCAGGAACATCTATGATCCGCGCGCCCTGGGAGAAAAAGGGTTCACCTATTTCGGAATCGGCCGGGGAACGGAAAATGGCGGCACCTGAAGCTGTCAGCGTCGTCACGGGCGGCGCGGGCTTTCTCGGATCGCATCTCTGCGACCGGTTGCTCGCCTCCGGTCCATCTCTTCGGCCATTCGCGCTTCCGCTTTCTCCATCATGATGTCACGAACTTTATTTATGTCGACGGGCCTGTCCACAACATTCTGCACTTTGCTTCGCCCGCGAGTCCCATCGATTACCTCCGGGTGCCGATCCAGACGCTGAAGGTAGGCTCGCTCGGGACGCATAAAGCCCTGGGGCTCGCGAAAGCGAAAAAGGCGCGATTTCTGCTGGCCTCGACATCGGAGGTGTACGGGGACCCTCTTGAACACCCGCAGCGGGAAAGCTATTGGGGGAATGTAAACCCCATCGGTTTCCGGGGAGTCTACGACGAAGCAAAACGCTTTGCCGAGGCGATGACGATGGCCTACCACCGCTCCCATGGGGTGGAGACCCGCATCGTCCGAATATTCAATACCTACGGCCCCCGTATGCGAATCGACGACGGCCGCGCGATTCCCACATTCATGTCGCAAGCGATGCGCGAGGAGGAGATCACTGTTTTCGGGGACGGCAGCCAGACGAGGAGCGTCTGCTTCGTCGACGATTTGATAGACGGCATCTATCGATTGCTTATCTCCGACGTGACCGAGCCGGTCAACATCGGAAACCCTGATGAGATCACGGTCCTCGAGCTCGCCCGGGAGATCATCGCGCTCACCGGCAGCAGGAGCAAAATTGTGCATCGGCCGCTGCCGGAAGACGACCCCAGAGTCCGGCAGCCCGACATCAGCCGCGCATCGAAGCTTCTCGCGTGGAAGCCCAACGTGAGCAGGAGGGAGGGCCTGAGCAAGACCTACGAGTATTGTAAGACCAGGATACGCGTGCGGGAACAGGTCTCATAGGCTTTCTCCTCTCCGTGGCACGATCCGCGGTATTGATTTTTGTAACGCTACTCCTCTGCGTCCAGTCCCGGGCAAACGAGCCCTCAAGCCGGCGTTCCTCCGTCGACTTAAGCCGCACGCTGTTCTATCCGGGCCTTCCTATCGACTCGGCGGCGCACCAGGTCCTTTACGGACGCCTCGCCCTGGTGAGCGGCGCGCTGGCAGGGTCGATGGTTGTGATACATTTTTACCAGCAGAGCGGCTGGTGGAAAGACAACCGGACTCCTTTCCACTTCCAGGAGGACCTCGTCTACGGCCTCACGGTCGACAAGATCGGGCATTTTTACGGCGCCTACCTTCTGGAGTTTTTTATCGCGCGATCGGTCGAGTGGGCCAACATCCCTGAAGAGAGTGCCCTCTGGATCGGTTCGGGCGGAGCGTTGCTGTTTCAGACCTATGTGGAGATTGAGGATGGCTTCTCTACGTGGGGCTTCGACAGGGTCGATTTTGCCTCCGATGTCGGCGGCGCGGCCTGGCCCGTCGCCCGGTACTACGTGCCGTACCTGCGGCACTTCGATCTGAAAGTAAGCTATCACTCGTCAGATCTCCTGGGCAACCCGGGCGGCATCGGGTTCAAGGGGCAGAAGCACCTTATTATTGACGACTATGAGGGACAGACCTTCTGGCTGAGCCTCAAAATACACGATCTCGTTCCCGAACGGGCAGGGCAATTCTGGCCCGACTTTCTCTGTCTCGCGCTTGGATACGGCGCCCGCGAAGTGGCGGGACCCGACCCCCACCGCATTTACTTCGTCGCGCTCGATCTCGACATGACAAAGATCATTCCCCGTGATACCGGCTTCCTGCGCGCTCTGGGCGAGCTGCTCAATTATGTGCACATGCCGTTGCCAGCAGTACAATTCTCTCCGGGCACAATCTGGTACGGACTGTATTTCTGATTTGGGGGAAATGGGGCGGACTCCTTGACTTTGGGGCTCCTATTTTCTAATTTCCATACGCAATTCAGCTGAAGCTCCGGCACGTCCTTCGACCATGCATCACTTCCACAATCGCAGAGTTCGTCATGCCGCCCAAGGTGGGTGAAAAGGCGCCCGATTTTACGCTTCCCGATACCGACCGCAAGGATCGTTCCCTCGGTGAATTCCTGGGTAAAAAGACCGTACTGGCGTTCTACCCTGGGGTTTTTACCTCCGTTTGCACGAAGGAAATGTGCAGGTTCCGGGATTCGCTCGCCGAGCTCTCGCGGCTGAACGCCCGGGTGGTCGGCATCAGCGTCGATCCGCCGTTCGCCGGCAAGGCATTTGCCGAATCGAACAGGATAAATTTTCCTCTTCTGAGCGATTACACGCGCGGTACCATCAACAAGTATGGAATCGTCCATGACGGCTTCGCCGGACTCAAGGGGTATTCGGCGGCGTATCGTTCGGTATTCGTTCTCGATCCCGAAGGCGTTGTGAAGTACGCGTGGGTTTCCGAGGGAGAGAAAGCCCCGGACTTTTCGCTGCCGTCGACGGACGGCCGCACAGTTTCGCTCGGAGATCTGCGGGGCAAGAAGGTGATTCTGTATTTCTACCCGAAAGACAGCACCCCCGGATGTACGAAGGAGGCGTGTGATTTCCGCGATCATTTCGACCGGTTGAAGCGCAAGGGCGCCAGGGTTGTCGGGGTCAGCGCGGATTCGGTCAAATCCCATGAAAAATTCTCGAGGAAGTACGATTTGCCCTTTCCGCTCCTGAGCGATGAAAGCAAGGAGATGCTGAGGGCGTATGGAGTCTGGAAGGAAAAATCATTCATGGGCCGGAAATACATGGGCATCGTGCGAACGACGGTTGTCATCGACGAGGAGGGAAAGATCGAAAGCGTCTTTGAAAACGTTTCGGTGAAACATCACGTGGACGAACTGCTCGAGCAATTATAAGGAGATGCCATGAACACCGCACAGAAGCTCGCCGCTGAATTCATCGGCACGTTCACGCTGATTTTCATCGGGGTTTCTTCGATCTGTGTCAATGCCGGCCTCCCGGGAGTTGCCCTGGCACACGGCCTGGCAATCGCCGTGATGATCGCCGCGATGGGGTATATCTCCGGCGGGTTCTATAATCCGGCGGTGACGTTTGGCGCATGGGTCGGCGGCAAGATCGATGCGAAAAACGCGATTCTGTATGCCGCCGCACAGCTCTCCGGAGGTCTCGTGGGAGCGCTCGCGGTCAGGGCCGTTTTTCCCGCCTCGACGGTTGAACTCTTCAAGTTGGGGACTCCGATGCTCGCTCCGGATGTCGGAGTCGGAGCGGGAATCCTCATGGAATTCATCCTGACCTTTTTCCTCGTCCTGGTTGTGTACGGTTCCGCCATTGACTCGCGCGGGCCGGGGATGGGGGGCTTATTTGTCGGCCTGACGATCACGGCCGATATTCTCGCGGGGGGTCCGATGACGGGCGCCTCCATGAATCCTGCGCGAACATTCGGCCCGGCCCTCGCGGGCGGCTATTGGGAAAACCATCTTGTGTACTGGATCGGCCCGATGCTCGGGGCGGGTCTTGCCGCGCTCGTGTATAAAAAACTGCTCGCCAGACGGGAGGGCTGAACCGTGCTTGAAACTTTGTCGGCGGCGTGAGTGTTGTGAAAACGAACGAGCCACAGGAGAGACCAACGGTTTATTTGACGCGTAAAGAGCACTTTTCCGCCTCACACCGCCTGTTTAACCCGAAATTTACCGAGGAAGAAAATCTCGCGACCTACGGTAAGTGTGCCTATCCGAACGGCCACGGGCACAATTACGAGATCGAGGTGACCGTCGCGGGTGAGCCGGGCAAGGATACCGGGATGATTCTGGACCTTAAGAAGCTTTCTGATCTGATTGATGAGGAGATCCTGTCGAAAGTCGATCATAAACACTTGAATATGGACGTAGATTTTCTGAAGGGGATTATCCCCACCGCGGAGAATATCGCGGTCGCATTCTGGCGCGTCCTCTGCCCCAAGCTCACCGCGGGCCGATTGTATTCCATACGGGTTTTTGAAACTCCGAACAATTTCGCCGAATACCGAGGTTAATCATGGAAGAAGAATTGCTGCAAACGACGACGATTGAAGAAGCTGTCCGGGAGATCCTGAGGACGGTTGGGGAGGACCCTCTCCGGGAGGGACTGCTCCAAACGCCCCGCCGCGTGGCGGAGTCGCTGCAGTTTCTCACCAGCGGCTACAACAAGGACATCCGCTCGGTCCTCAATGGAGCAATCTTTTCGGAGAAGTACAGCGAAATGGTCATCGTGAAGGATATCGATTTCTTCAGCTTGTGCGAACACCATCTGCTGCCATTCTACGGAAAAGCCCATGTTGCGTACATACCGAACGGCAAAATCCTCGGATTAAGCAAGCTCCCACGGGTCGTCGAGGCGTTCAGCCGCAGACTGCAGGTCCAGGAACGATTGACTGATCATGCAGAGATGGCGTGGTGGTCGAGGCACGCCATCTCTGCATGATCATGCGCGGGGTGGAAAAACAGAATTCCGCGGCCACGACGAGCGCGATGCTCGGCTCCTTCCGCGAGGATGACCGGACCCGAAATGAGTTCCTGAATCTCATCTCGACCAAACTGACCTGACATGGTACGGCGTGGGGCCGATCTCCGACTCCGTCGCCCGGTCGTCTGGGTCGTCGGGGCGTCACGCGGCATCGGGCGCGAGATCGCCGGCCGGTTTGCGGCCATCGGGTGTGAAGTCTGCCTCTCCTCGCGCAAATCCTCGGACCTCGAGTCCGCCGTCCGCCAGATCAGGAGGCTGGGGGGGAAGGCGCATTCATTTCCCTGCGACATCAGGAAGATCGGCTCGGTTTCATCCACCGCCCGTCGCATCCGCCGTGACGTCGGCGATGTCGAGGTGCTCGTCAACAATGCCGGCGTCACCGTCTTCAAAACGTTCATGAAAACATCCCTGAAGGAATTCGGCGCGATCCTCGAGACAAATCTCCTGGGGCAGATCACATCGATCAAGGCTGTCTTACCCTCGATGGTGAGGCGAAGGGGAGGGCACATCTTCAACATTCTATCGAATGCCGCGATCAAGACGTTCGAAGGCTCCTCGGCGTATACGGCTGCGAAGGCCGGGATGTTCGGGCTGGGAAAAGTCCTCAGGGAAGAGATGAAGACCCATCACGTCAAAATTGTGAACATCCTCCCGGGCGCGACGGAAACAATGATGTGGAGTGCGGCTCTGCGGAAGAAGTATTCATCCCGGATGATGAAGCCCTCAAGCGTCGCCGAAGCGGTGCTCGCTGTCTACCGGATGCCGGACGATGCCGTGGTCGACGAAATGGTTATCCGCCCGATTCTGGGCGACCTCGGGGGATAGACGATGCAGAATCAATGGAGCTGAAGGACAAGGTCGCGATCGTTACCGGCTCGGGACGCGGCATCGGGAAAGCCATCGCCCTTGCGCTGGCCCGGGAGGGAGCCCGCGTGGTCGTTGCAGCCCGGACGCTGACGGAAATTAACGCCGTGGCCAAGGAGATCGAGGCCGTAGGAACAGCTGCATTCCCGGTCCGGACCGATGTCTCCCAGGAATTTGACGTCAACATGCTGGTCTCCAAGACAGTCCAGAAGTTCGGCGCCATCGATATACTTATTAACAATGCCGGGGTCGGGACGTTTGCGAAGGTTGTGGATCTGGCTGCGAGCGAGTTCGACAAGATGGTCAGGGTCAACATGCGGGGTGTGTTCCTCTGCGCGCGCGCCGTGGTTCCTCACATGGTGCAAAAGAATTCGGGAGACATTGTCAACATTGCCTCCCTGGCCGGCAGGAATGCGTTCGTCGGAGGGGCGGCATATTGCGCGACCAAGTGGGGACTGATCGGATTTTCCCGCTGCCTGATGCTCGAAGTGCGCACGCACAACATCCGCGTCATCACGGTCTGTCCCGGATCGGTGGACACCGGCTTCGGCGGCGAGAGGGATTCACTCGCTCCCCGAAGCTCGGGTGATATCCCTCGGGCGGAGGATATCGCCCGGGTTGTCGTCGATGCGGTGCGGATGCCGAGGAACGTCATGGTGAGCGAGATGGATGTTCGTCCGACAAACCCGAAGCCTTGAAAGAAAGCTGAGCGATGGCTGAGAAAAAAGTCGGCCGGGTTACCTACAGGTACAATTTCTCCGAAATTTTGGAGCTCTTTCGGCTCGCACCGGAAACCGGGGGCCGTTTCCCCGATTACAAAGCCGGCCAGTACGTCGCCCTCTCCAGGGACAACTGCAAGCTGACCAAAAAGTCCGCTGGTCCGAACGGCGAGACGATCTATGTCTATGATCTCGATGAGTCCGGAAACCCGAAGAGGGGGCCGGTGACGCACTCCTATTCGATCTCCTCGGCTCCCTTCGAGACGCAGGACGGCGGATACCTGGAATTTTACGTCGTGCTTGAAATGATCGAAACAGGCACGCCCGGCCGGCTCTCGGAGTCGCTGTTCAAACTCGACCCGGAAACCGACAATCGCATTACCTACATGAACAAGATCGCGGGGGATTTCACGCTCGATAAACGGGCGGCTGCGGACCGGAATGTGGTCATGGTCGGGACGGGGACCGGCCTGGCGCCTTTTGCGTCGATGATCAAGCAGGTGAACTTTGAGGCCGGCCGAAGTTCCCGCTCCGATAAGCTCTTTACGCTCATCCATGCCAACCGGACCCGCGAAGAGCTCGGCTATCACGAGGAACTGCTCGCGATCGAGGCCTCCAAGAAGTTTGATTTTGTCTATCTTCCCTCGGTCAGCCGTCCCACTCCGCAGGTGCTCGCCGATCCGTCGCTCGGAAAGGGACGAGCGAACAACATCCTCCGGCACATCCTGGGCATGCAGTTAAAAGAAGAAGAAGAGTTGCGGCGGGCAGTTGAGGCGGGAGGGGATTCTGCAAAAGCGAAGGCGGCCCTGGAAAAAACAGTCAAACCGGTCTTGCCCCGGCACCTTTCGCGCGAGCTGCTTCTCAAGAGAATGGACCCGACTCAGACCGTGATCATCACATGCGGAAATCCGGACGGCATGGCCGATATTGCTCAAATCGCCGACGCAAACCGGATACGCTTCGAAAAGGAAGACTGGTAGCGGGACCGGCCGTTGCGAGATGGGCCGGCGCGTTAATTTCTAAGGCCGAGGTCGGAGTAAAGACTAAGAACGCAGTCGCGGCAGAAGTGGAAGAGTCGATAATCACCGACCTGGCGAGTGATCATCCGGCTTTCCTCGAACGGGCGCAGGCAAAGGGAACATTTCCGGGAGCTGTCATTTTCCTGATTTTTCCCGGCGCGTCCAAGAAGTTTGGTCCCGGCAAATGCCACGGCCGTCAGGAGGAAAAGGAAGAGTACCGCAAGAATTGTTACCGCCATACTCTACAGCCTGACGCTGACCGACACCCCGTCGCGCAGGGGGATGATTGTCGTGAACAGCTCCTTGGAGGAGTAGATCAGCCGGTTGTAGGTGAGGATCCCCGCCGTGTCGCCGTCCGGTTTGTGGTGGAGGACCTTGCCGCTCCAGAGCACATTGTCACTGATCAGGAGTCCGCCTTTTCGGAGGCGGGGCACGGCCTTCCGGAAAGCCCGGGGATACTGGTGCTTGTCGATGTCGGCTTCAGGGCATCGCCCACGAGGAACGTAACTTTGTTGGCGATCTTGCCGCGATGGAAATAGGCCTGGGCGTGCTCCGCATTATCCGGGTTCCCGTCGGTGCAGATCACCCGCCCGTCCTTGCCCAGGGCCTTGGCAAACCAGTAGGCAGAATAGCCGAATCCGGAGCCGAGCTCAAGAACCCGCTCGGCGCGCGAAATCTTTGCAAACTGATACAAGACCCGGCCGACCAGCGGGCCGACGACCGGGAAGTTTCTGGCCAGGGCGTACTGCTCCATGTCTGCGAGCGTGTCATCCCGATCGGGCGTGACGTTGAGGAGGTACTCAACGATATGAGCGTTGACGATGTCCATTTTTTTTAATATAGGAAGAATCGCCGGAAAGTCAAACGGAACAACGTGAGGACAGATCATGAATCACGATCAGGCACTGGCGCTGCTCAAAGAATATACCAAGAGCGATGCGCTGCTTAAACATATGTATGCGGTCGAAGCGGCAATGCGGGCCTACGCCCGCCGGGGGAAGGAGAATGAGGAGACCTGGGGGCTTGCGGGATTGCTCCACGATTTCGACTACGAGATGTTTCCGAATGCACCGGACCATCCGTTGAAAGGATCGGAAATCCTCAAAGAGCGGGGCTGTCCCGAAGACGTCAGGGTCGCGATTCTCGGCCACGCAAGCTACACCGGAGTACCCCGGGAGACCCGCATGGCGAAGGCGCTCTATGCCTGCGACGAGCTCTGCGGCTTCGTTATGGCGTGCTCGCTGATCCGTCCCAACAAGATCGCCGATCTCGAACCATCGTCGGTCAAGAAAAAGCTCAAGGACAAGGGATTCGCGCGCAACGTCAACCGCGAAGACATCCTCAAGGGCTC
The DNA here is from genome assembly GCA_005877655.1 of Ignavibacteria bacterium. GTDB lineage: Bacteria > Bacteroidota > Ignavibacteria > UBA10030 > SZUA-254 > VBOC01. Next base: position 3,287 of record VBOC01000074.1, on the reverse strand, counting down.
CGAAGAATTCGGGGTCACGCTCGATGAGCACATCCGGCTGGTCATCGATGCGATGAAATCGATCGCACCGGAACTGGGCCTCGAACCATAGTCCTGCGGGATCAGGGGTCGGGTTGTCCCGGCCCGGTCCCGCCCGGCGGAACTCCTTCCAGTCGCGGGACTAAAAGAAATCGACCATGCAGCCCGCTCCGACCGCCGTGAGCCGTTGATCGAAGAATTCACCGAAGAGCTGCCTGCCCTCGTAGAACGCCAGGTAGAAGTCGGTTCCTCTTCCGGACCACTCACCGAGCTTTATCCCAAGCTGAATCTGATTAGAGCTGCGATGGCTGGTCCATGAACGGGCCCAACAGGCTCTCCAACGTGACTTCCGCCCCTCCGAGATAGGAAAGGCGACCGAGATCATCCGGCCGGACAAGGACGGCATAGGCAACACCGGCGTAATAACGCAGGCCTCCAGAGGGATAAGGGAGGAGATGGCCCACGGTCAACTCGCCGAAGTCTCTTGTGAACGGAATAGGCCCCCGGTTGTCAATCCAGCTCCCCTGGCTGACATTATAATTGCCGTCCACGAGGTGTGCACTCTGGTGTAAGATCCGCAGACGGCCCAGGAGGCGGCTGTCCGAAAGACTTTTTGAGAAGGAAAGATGGCCGCCGAGAAACCCGTCGAGCGCGTCGACCTGCAGTCGCAGTCCCTGGCTTCCGGTCACGAACCCTTTGCCAAAAAAATCCACCCCCATCGCGACGTTCAGCCCGGCCCGGGGGAGCGAAATCAGAAAAAGATCGCTTGTATTTCCGACATCGAGAACCAGCTCCCCCGCATTGAGAAACTTCATGATGCCGACTCGTGATTCCTGGCTGTTGGCTTTCAGCGGCGTAAACTGCAGGCCGGCGGGGAATAATTTTACCCGGACGTCTGAATCGTCCGGCGTCTGGGACCTGCCCGCCAGCGGCAGGATGAGGAGCACGACAAGAAAACGGAGGCGGATCATAGGCAATTTTTTTTTGCAATATACCAAACGAAGGCTCGGGTTGCAAAATCCGGTCCGCCGGCCTATATTAAAGATGATGATTGGGGAGGGTGTTTTCAAGATGCAAACAAGAGATGACCATTTCAGGACTTGACAAGACGGTCGAATTCCCGCTTTCGGACAGAGAGATGCTGCGGTACAGCCGGCACCTCATCATGCCGGAACTCGGAATCGAGGGGCAGCAAAAGCTGAAGGCAGCGCGCGTGTTGATCATCGG
>VBOC01000074.1:0-2000 GCA_005877655.1 Ignavibacteria bacterium | reverse complement strand
GTCGGGACGATCGGCGTCGTGGATTTCGATGTGGTGGATGCGACGAACCTTCAGAGACAGGTGCTTTTTTCCGAGCGCGACATCGGCCGGTCGAAGCTGGAGTCGGCAAAGGAACGGTTGCAGGGGGTGAACCCGCACATCCGCATTGAACTCCACGAGACCCGCCTGACATCCGAAAATGCGCTCGGGATCCTGCGCGACTATGACATCATCGCCGACGGCACGGATAATTTTCCGACACGGTATCTGGTTAATGACGCGTGCGTCCTCCTGGGCAAGCCGAATGTCTACGCGAGCATCTTCCGGTTCGAAGGCCAGTTGAGCGTCTTTGATGCGAAAAAAGGCCCATGTTATCGCTGTCTCTATCCGGCACCTCCTCCGCCGGGACTCGTTCCCAGCTGCGCCGAGGCAGGCGTTCTAGGCGTGCTGCCGGGAATCGTCGGATCCCTCCAGGCGCTGGAGGTGATCAAGCTCATCGTCGCGCGGGGGGAGCCTCTTGTCGGCCGGCTGATCCTGTTTGATGCGCTCAAGGTCAGCTTCCGGCAGCTCACGCTGCGGAAGAACCGGGAGTGCCCGATCTGCGGCGATCACCCGACGATCGACCGGTTAATCGACTATGAACAGTTCTGCGGACCGCCGGCTGATAGTCCGCAAGGGCCCGAGATTACTCCCGAAGCCCTCAAGGCGCGCCTCGATCGGGGGGAGGATATTTTTATTCTGGATGTCCGCGAACCGCATGAGTATCAGCTCGCGAATCTGGGGGGCCACCTCATTCCCTTAAGCGCCTTGCCCGGACGGTTGACCGAGCTCGACTCCGTGCGCGAGATCATCGTCCACTGCAAGCTCGGCGGCCGCAGCGCGAAGGCCGTTGACCTTCTCCGTAAGGCCGGGTTTTCCAACGTGAAGAATCTTGCCGGGGGAATCGACGCCTGGGCCCAGCGGATTGATCGAACGATGAAGAGGTACTGATCTTCTCCGTCCTTGTAACTCTCGGGTAATTTCTCTACATTCCGAATAATTTTTTCCTCGCCTAACCGGTACTTCAGGAGAACACTCTATGGCCCGAGCATCCTCTTTCCTGCTGTTGATGTTCCTTTTCTCCGCGGCACTGCTCGCCCAGCAGGACGAAGAGGAGCCGCTTCCTCCGCCGCGGCACGGCGGGGCGGCGAAGATCGGCGGGGCCATCGGATTCACGACGAGCTATCTTTTTTTGGACCTCGATGCCTTCAATCAGGTGTTCGGAAATGCCAGTGCGGCGCAGTTCGGCACCAAGGGAATGGTCTTATACGGCGGGCAGGGGTACGGGTATGTCATGATTGTCCCGAATCTTCGCATCGGATATCTGAACATGGGGGGGACCCGGAAGTCGCTCTCGCTCGAGGGCAATACACGCCGCTACGTCGACCTTTCGGTCGGATTCAGCGGCGCATCATTTGACTACGTCATCCCCGTCGTTCCGCGGCTTGATCTTTCGCTGGGCATCCTTGTGGGGGGAGGCGGGGTGGATATCACGATGTCGCGCGACGAAGGGTTCGCAAAAACATGGGACAAGGTCTGGGCAGATTTCGGGGATCCGGCCGCGGCGTCGGCGGAGTACTCCCGCAAGCTATCGGGGAGGTTTTTCGTCTACCAGCCCTCGCTGAACATCGAATTTGCGCTCCTGCGCTGGCTCGGATTCCGGGCCGGAGCGAGCTACCTCGGAATGGCCGGCTCCAGCTGGCAGATCGACGAGAGATACGAACTCGTCGGCGTTCCCGACAATATCAGCGGCAAGGGCTGGATGATCAACGGGGGGGTGTTCGTCGGTACGTTTCTGTTCTAGGCCGGGCGGACGACCGACCGTTCAGCCCGACCCGGTCCGTTCGGCAAACTGCTCCGATTTCCACCTTTCAAAGAGAGGCTTGAGCCTGTTCCTCTGGTACTTTCCCGTGGAGGTGACCGGGATATCATTCCCGAAGAGGACGACCTTCGGGCACTTCTGGAAGGGGAAAAACCGGCGG
>VBOC01000016.1 GCA_005877655.1 Ignavibacteria bacterium | reverse complement strand
GAAGAACATTTCGACAAGACGTTCGCGATCAACGTCAAGGGCACCGTGTTCACCGTGCAGAAGGCGCTTCCCCTTATGCCCGCCGGTAGTGCGATCGTGATCAACGGCTCGATGGTCTCGGTGAAGGGCTTGCCAGCGTTCGGTGTGTATGCCGCAAGCAAGGCCGCTCTGCGTTCCTTTGCCCGCACTTGGTCCGTGGATCTCAAGGACCGTGGGATCCGCGTCAACGTGGTCGCTCCGGGCACCGTCGTCACGCCCGCCTACAAGTCCGAGTTGGGCCTGAGCGACGAACAGATCGAGGGCTTCAAAAATCAGGCGGCTGCACTAGCGCCACTCGGTCGCACCGGCACTGCAGACGAAATCGCCAAGGCGGTGTCGTTTCTCGCTTCCGAGGACGCCAGCTACATCACCGGAATCGAGTTGTTCGTCGATGGTGGTACGGCGCAAATCTGAGCTGCAAGCGCCAACACCCTGTTGCGCGAGATCACCTCACGCCGCCGTCCCTCTTTTCTCAGTGCATGCTGGCGCGCACACTGCGAGGATTGGAGCAGGATGGCTTAATGTCTACCTCGCCAAGCCTCTGCCCCCCTCGAGAGGATTCACGGTGCTGCCACGGGTGCTGGTCCGGCTCTGGCGATCGCGCTTGCGGATCTGATCGGTCGATGGCGCTCGACCTGTCATGCGGCTCGGCGTTCGTCGGTCAGACCGTCCGCTGCGCCCCGTGTGCAGATAGTGCGACGCCTTTGGCCTTTGCGGCGGTCACGGCCTCCCCAGCAGGCGGGCGTTGATCGCGACGATCACCGTGCTCACCGACATCAACACCGCCCCAAAGGCGGGCGTAAGCACGATCCCCCACGGCGCCGCGACACCCGCGGCGAGCGGGATCGCGAACGCGTTGTAGCCAGTCGCCCACGCGAGGTTCTGCACCATCTTGCGGTAGGTCTTGCGCGCAAGGCCGATGATCGCGGCCACGTCGCGCGGGTCGCTGCGCACGAGCACGACGTCGGCCGACTCGATCGCGACCTCGGTCCCGGCGCCGATCGCGATGCCGACCCCTGCACCTCCCTGATCTTGGCGGCCTTCTCCTCCGGCAGCACCTCGGCGAAGAAATCGTCGAGCTCGAGCTCGGCGGCGACCGTCTTCGCCGCTGCGCGCGAATCGCCGGTAAGCATCATGCATCGGATGCCCATGCGCTTGAGCTCGGCCACCGCGGCGCGCGATTCGGGCCGTACCACGTCGGCGAGCGCGATCGCCGCGGCGACCTTGCCCTCGACCACGAGATAGGCGACCGTCTTTCCTCGCTCGGCGAGTCTGGCGATCAGCGCGTCAGCCGCCGCGAGCCCCTTTTCGCGCAAGTAGCCGAGGCTCACCACGAGCACCTCGCGTCCGTCGACGCGCGCCTGTGCACCGCGCCCGGTGAGGTTCTTGAACTCGCTCACCGCAGGAAGCTTCAGCTTGCGGTCCGCGGCGGCGCGCGTGACGCCCTTGGCGATCGGGTGTTGCGACTGGCTCTCGAGGGCCGCCGCCAGCCGCAGGCATTCCTCTTCGGCAAGCTCGCCGAGCGGCACAACGTCCGACACGCCGAAGCGTCCCTCGGTGAGCGTGCCCGTCTTGTCGAACACCACCGCCTGGAGGTTCCTCGCGCGCTCGAACGCGGCTCGATCACGGATGAGCAGTCCGTGGCTCGCCGAAAGGCTGGTGCTCACCGCAACGACCAGCGGAACGGCCAGGCCCAGCGCGTGCGGACAGGCGATCACCATCACGGTGACCCCGCGCGCGACCGCGAACTCGAAGTCGCCCGCGATCGCGAGCCAGGCGATGAAGGTCGCCGCACCTACGCCCAGCGCGATCGCGGTGAGCCACACCGCGGCACGGTTGGCGAGGTCCTGGCTGCGCGAGCGCGACTCCTGTGCGCGCCGCACCATATCCATTACCTGCGCGAGATAGGTCTCGCGGCCGGTTTTGCGGATCTCGATGGTGATCGCCCCCTCGCCGTTCACCGAGCCGCCGATGACTTCGGCGCCTTCGCCTTTCTCGACCGGCTTCGACTCGCCGGTGAGCATCGACTCGTCGAGGCTCGTTACGCCAGCCACGATGACGGCATCGGCCGGTACGCGCTCACCCGGTTTGACCAGGACCTTGTCGCCCGGGGCAAGCCGATCGATCGTCACGTCCTGCGTCGATCCGTCCGCCCGGAGCCGGTGCGCTGCCGAGGGCAGCAGGCGCACGAGCGACTCGAGCGCGCCGGAGGCGCCCATCACCGAGCGCATCTCGATCCAGTGGCCCAGCAGCATCACATCGACCAGCGTCGCAAGCTCCCAGTAAAAGCCTGCTCCGGCGAGCCCGAACGTGACGGCGGCCGAGTAAAAGAACGCCGCGCTGATCGCCACCGCGATCAGCAGCATCATCCCTGGTTTGCGCCCGGCGATCTCGCCGCCCGCGCCCTTCAGGAACGGCCAGCCGCCGTAGAAATACACGATGGACGCGACGGCGAACAATGCGTAGCGATCGCCCGCAAATGAGATGAGGGGCCGCAGCCCCATCAGTGCCCAAAAGTGCTCCGAGATCGCGAGGATCGGCACCGTCAGCGCCAGCGAAATCCAGAATCGCCGGCGGAAGTCGGCCACCATGTGCGCATGGTGCGAGTGCGCGTCGTGGGCGGCGCGCCGCGGTGCGCCGGCGGCGCCACCAGCGTGCGAGGCACTTTCATGTTGCATCATCGCTTCATGCTTCATACGATCCGCTCAACGCGGCTGCTCGTGGTCAGCATTGTCGTGCTCGTGGGGTTGCGATTCATCATGTCCATAGATTGCCGAGTTACATCCGCGTAAGGCCCTGTTTTGCCGAGGATCGGGCCGGTTCAATGGCACAGCACTTGAGGGCTATCGCAAAAAATGCTGGCGGAGGCGCTGCACGTATAGCAGCCCTCGATCGCGAAGTTCGAGCGGCGCACCGATTTACGCTCTGCAGGCTGCCGCTCGTTGATCGAGTTTTTGCGGACCACAGCGGCGCTGGCCGTTGCAGCCGCGCCGATCTTGCGAACGTGCAGACCTACTTCGCTGCGTTCGCCCTTTCCGTAACGCACAAATATGCCGGCTTGATCCAACTGGCACCGACGCGTGGTGTTATGACCTCTACCGCCGAAGGCAAATTGTTCCGAATCACCTCGGCAAGCTGTTTGACCGTTGCCTCCCGCGGATAGCGGTGACGCCAAGCGATGCCAATGGTGCGTGTGGGCACCGGCGAGGCGAAAGGACGAATTTGCACCAATCCGTTCTGCACCGATCCTATTCCCGGCAAGGTCGCCAATGCGGGCAAAAGTGTGCAGCCCACACCCGACGCGACCATCTGGCGCAGCGTCTCGAGGCTGGTTGCCTTGAATTCGTCGCGCTCGACCGAAGGAGTGGAGCCGCAGATGGCGAGCGCCTGATCACGCATGCAATGCCCCTCCTCCAGCAATAGCACGCTGTGGCTGGCGAGCTCTTTTTCGTTGATGTGCTGCTTTTTTTCCAGCGCATGAGCCCTCGGCAGGGCCACCAGGAAGGGTTCGCGGAACAGCGGCATCACTTCCACATCTTCACCGTGAATGGGCAGGGCGAGCAACAATGCGTCCAATTCGCCGTGCCGTAGCCGCTCGAGCAAATGGGCGGTCAAATCTTCGCGCAGGAAAAGATGCAGTTTCGGAAAGAGCGTGCGTATTGTGGGTATGACGTAGGGCACCAGATAGGGCCCTAGCGTTGGAATTACGCCGAGACGCAACGGGCCAGCCATCGGCTCGTGGTCGCGGCGCGCCAAATCCCTGATCTCATCGACGACATCCAGCGCGGTCCTAGCGCGCTCGATGATCGCAGCGCCGATTGGGGTTGGCATCAATCGGTGCTTGTTGCGCTCGAAAAGCGACACGCCGAGGTAATCCTCCAGCTTCTTAAGCTGCGTGCTTAGCGTCGATTGGCTGATATGACAGGCTTCCGCGGCGCGAACGAACTGCCCTTTGTCCGCGAGAGCTATCAGATACCGCAGTTCCTGGAGCGTCATCGTTCTCCTCCGTGTTTGCGGCCTGGTCTTTGCTCGATTGCCAGCGCTTGTCCCTCGACCTTAGATGCCGTAATGCCGATCGAGAAGAAAAAATCGAGCATCGGATATTGAAATTATCGATCGCCAATATCTACCGGCGCAATGACTTCCCATCGAACTATTGAAACTATCGATTGCGAATATCTACTGACGCGATGGGTTGTCATTTTCGATAAGCGATATTAGAAGTTTGAATTTGCGGTTCATTTGAAAGCCTGCTCCACTACCAGAAGAATAACAATCCTAGAAATCATGATAAGTCGAGAGGTGCAATACGTCCGGTTGCCGCAGCGAGGCTGTGTAACAACGGCCTCGTACTCGAGGGCGTGAAGAAAAGGGGACGTTCTTCGATGTTCGCAGCGAAAACCATCATAAGACTCCTGCAAATCGTTCCGGTCGCCGTCGTCAGCATTCCTGCTCTCGCGTACGACGTGATAGCCGTCTCCGGCGGCGGGAAGATCGAGGGCAAGGTCGTTTTTCAAGGCGACGTACCCACGAAGAAGATCATCCCGACGAAAAACAGGGAGGTCTGCGGCGGTCCCCGAGACGAGCCCTTGATCCTGGTCGGGCCGGACAAAGGTGTCGAGGACGTCGTCGTCTATTTGAAGGAGGTCCCCAAAGGCAAGGCATGGGGCAAGCCGCCAAAACCGCCGGAAATCGACAACGTGAAATGCAGATTCGAGCCGACCGTGCAAGTGATTCAGGCCGGCGCGATCGATGTGGTCAATACCGATCCGGTCTTGCACAACACGCATGGCTTCTACGGCAAACGCACTGCCTTCAATCTCGCGTTGCCCAATCAGGGGCAGCGAATCACGAGCCAATTGGACAGACCCGGCCTGGTTCGCATCGAGTGTGACTCTCATGGCTGGATGCTGGCGTGGGTTTACGTGGCGGACAGCCCCTATTACGCCCGGACCGCCAAGGACGGAAGCTTCAGCATTACGGATATTCCGCCCGGGGATTACACGCTGGTCGCGACTCAAAACTATGCCGGGGATACCGACATTCCTGTGACGGTAAAGGCGAATGAAGCGGCAAAGGTTTCCATTGAACTGAAGAAAAAGTAGTTGCTCAGTGCCCGCCGCCCGCGGCCTAACACTGCCGAACGAGGGAAACGCAAATGAATACACTGCTGAGGCGTGAAATGGACCAGGAGCTGCGTCAGCCTGGCGCTCATCCCGCTGCACAAGTCGTTGCTGTACGGCACGACAGGCGCGGCCGCTTATGGCCTGTTCTTCCCGCTGATAAACACCATCGACATCGCATTTGCCCAAGGCGGCCAGAGCTTCAAATTCGCCTGGATTTCCGATACCCACCTGTATCCGAAGGCCGTCAACAAGCGCTTTGTCGAGAAGGCGACGCGGGCGATACAGGAAGTGCAGGCGATGAATCCGCCCGCAGATTTTCTCATCTTCGGTGGCGATATGGCGCAACTGGGCGATCCGGTCGAGTTGCAGCTGGGCGCCGAGCTGCTGAAGGAGATCACCATCAAGAAGGTCTTCATCCCGGGTGAGCACGACTGGTACCTGGATATGGGCGCCACCTGGAACAAGATGTTCGGCGCGGCGCCCTGGTCTTTCGATTACAAGGGGGTCCGATTTGTGGGACTGGATACGGTCAGCCATGCCGAGGACTTCTGGACATCACGCAAGATGAGCGCGAAGGAACGCATGGGCAATATGGCGACGCTGGACGGTACGCTCGGGGGGGCCTGGGCCGCCGTGGGCGCCGAGCAGCTCAAGTGGCTTAACAGTACGTTGGCCAGTTGGGGCAAGGACAAGCCGGTAGTGATCTTCAGCCACAACCCGCTGTATGAGTACTTCCCGCCCTGGAACTTTTGGGTACGCGACTGGCGCGGAGTGCACGAGATCCTGAAGCCCTACAGCAATGTCACCAACATCCACGGACACACGCACCAAGTGCTGTACAACGAAATCGGCAAGCTACGCTCGATCGGCATGCTCGCGACCTCGTGGCCGTGGCCCTACGCGCCCGAAGGCGTGCCTATCCTCACCAGGCCCATGATTCGTGTGGATCCCGGTGAGCCCTTCGATGGTGTGGGCTGGTCTATCCACACGATGGATCCCACGGGGCACGTCGAAAATCAATACAAGATGTGGCGCAAGGAGGTCTTTGCGGACGCAGGGGTCGATTCTAACGCTCAGGATTCGCACGAAGTGCTCAGTCCGCGCGTTGCCGATCGCATCTAAGGGTCGCAGGATGCAGCTCCGTCGAGGAGGTATCAACATGGCCAACGAGAAGCTACGCTATCCGCTCATCACCGCGGGAGTCGGGGTGCTGTTTTTCCTTGCCGTCGACACTGAACCGGCATTCGCCCACAAGGACAAGCACACAGCGGAACAACTGCAAGCGTTCGAAGAAGTCTTCATGGAACAGGTGAAGATCGGCGACCTGCTGTTCCACGGCGATCCCGAGACGCAGAAGCGGCTCAACGTGAACCTTTCCAATACTGGCACGGCCTGCGCCATGTGCCACCCGTATACGTCGGATACGCACCCACATCAGTTTCCGAAGTTCCAGGAGCAGATGAACGAGTTTGCGACGCTGCGCAACATGATCAACTGGTGCATCGAGAAACCCAACGAGGGCGAGAAGATCGATCCTGATGGGCCAGCGATGAAGGCGTTGGAAGCCTACATCTACTGGTCCAATCGGAATTCCAAACTGGATCCGGGAAGGCACTAACCACTTAATGGCCACGTTGCGCCTGCAGCGTGGCCTCGTCCCAGGGCAGACGAGCAGTGGTTTGCCGAGAAAAGTCACCGGCGCGCCGTTGACTCGCGCGGACAATGACAAAGCATGTTCGAGATGGCCGTAATAGAGCACGGAGGGATGACGTGGCCGATACAACAGCAGCCCAGGATGCATTCCCCGATCCCGATTCGCTGATCGACCGGGACCTCATTCTCAAATGGCTCTACTCGGGGTTGTTTTGGCTCGTGGTCACACCCAGCATCGGCGTAACCATATCCAGTCTTTTCAACTACCCTGATTACCTTGGCACCTCGCAGTATTTGACCTTTGGACGACTGCGTCCATTGCACATCAACGGCGTGATTTGGGGCGCGTTTTCCACGCTGTTCATCGGACTGTGCTATTACATCGTGCCG
>VBOC01000072.1:5089-7071 GCA_005877655.1 Ignavibacteria bacterium | reverse complement strand
AGGTCGTCGAGAGGTCTTTGCGGTTTTTGATGAACCCGAGCGGGCAAATGGAGAAAGTCGTCCGGCAGATCAAGCAGGTGGCCGACTCCCCGCTCACTGTCCTCGTCCAGGGCGAGACCGGTACTGGCAAGGAGCTTGTCGCTCGGGCGCTTCATCAGCTCAGTGACCGACGTGAGAAACCGTTTGTCACTGTCGACTGCGGCGCGATACCGGACACTCTGATTGAGTCGGAGCTCTTCGGCTATGAGAAGGGCGCGTTCACGGGAGCACATCAGCGAAAGGTGGGGCAGTTCCAACTTGCAGAGGACGGAAGCCTGTTCCTTGATGAGATTGCCAACCTTCCTCTCTCCACGCAGGCGAAGCTCTTGCGCGCGTTGCAGGAACGACAGGTCCAGCCGCTCGGCGGCAAGCAGCCGGGGCGGGCCGGTTCCGCCAAGATGTCTACTACCGTCTGAACGAATTCGGGATTACCCTGCCGCCGCTCAGGGAGCGAGACGACATCCTCCACCTGGCGAACGAGTTTCTCCGCGAAGCCGGCATGGAGCTCGGCCGCCCCTGCAGCAAAATCTCAGAGGCAGCAGCCGAGATCCTTCTGCGCTACCACTGGCCGGGAAACGTGCGAGAGCTCCGGAACGTCATTCGGCGGGCCATTCTCCTCGCTTCCGGTGTTATTGAGCCGGAGCATCTCGCGGTCCTCCCCGTCGACCCGCCTCCGACAACCGTCGAGACTGCACTCCGAGGAGAGTCGGTGCCGGTCGGGTCCTCTCTTAGGGAAATCGCCGGAGGGGCTGCGGCGTGTGCCGAGCAGCAGGCGATCCGCCGAGCCCTCCAGGTCACCAGCGGGAACAAGAGCGAGGCGGCACGGCTTCTCCGAACCGACTACAAAACCCTGCACGTCAAGATGAAGCAGTACGGCATACCTGCGGCGCAGTTCAGAGATTTCGGAGAGTCTCGTCCGTAGTAGGAGCTGTATTCGGCTTTCGCCTTCGTGCCCGTTTAGGTTTCTCCATACCTCCCGCGCTCTCCGGCCAGCGAGGTTTTACCCACGCTTTTTGGATATGGCGCCCCTCATTCGGGCGCCAGAGGGACTTTAACCCTCCTGGACAACGTGCTGCTCAGCACACATTATTCGCATCTCGGCCTCTTCGGTCCGAGCGCTGTTAGAGTGACTACCGAAATAGACTATTCGGACCGTCGCGAGGCCGGCGCCGTGATGACATCACTCCGATTCTTTCCTAATTGTGGTCTGCGCGCCAGGGTGTTCTCGCCACATTTCCTGCCTCCTCAAGAGCTCGGCGGCCGTTTCCNNCTTACCAGATGCTCTGTTGCGCACCATCGGGCCACCTAGAGCGTGTGGCAGCGTGCTTGCTGAACACCTAGCCGTCTGAAATGTGATGAGGTCGCCGCCAAGGAAGCAGACGAGCAAGATAGTGTGGAACAACAGCAGGTGGCTTCTCTGTTGTCGGCGATGCCTTCAAGTTTTCGCTTCTTCTGTAAGTCACAGGGCGGAGCTATATGTCCACTTCGATTTCAGTCGAGCCAGCCCACCGCGACGGCAGTCATGCCTGGCATGCACTCTATGCCCAGCATCAACATGAGAAAGCAGTCGCGCATATCCTTTCTAACAAGGGGTTCGAGGTCTTCCTTCCGCTCTACTGGACTGTCCACCGTTGGAAAGACAGGGACAAGCAGCTCTGGTTGCCTCTCTTTCCCTGCTATGTCTTTTTCAAGGGAGGGCTTTGGCGGCAGCTCGACATCTTGACGACGCCAGGGGTGCATTCCGTGGTCGCCAGTGCCGGCCGTGTCGCAGACATCCCTGAAGAAGAGATCAACGCTGTTCGGCAAATGGTAGAAGGAAGCAGCGCGCGCTTGGAACCTCATCCGTTCATAAAATTCGGCGACCACGTTCGAGTCAAGTCTGGCCCGCTCGTGGGCGTCGAGGGAATTCTAATCCGCAAAAAAACCCAATTTCGCTTGGTCGT
>VBOC01000072.1:0-4881 GCA_005877655.1 Ignavibacteria bacterium | reverse complement strand
AGGGTAGCGACATCTCCAGGCTGCGCGTCTACGGCTACCAAAAGATTACGGAAGCGCTCGCGGCTGTGGAGCTTGGCCCATCTCCTATCGCAAAGGAAAAACCCACATGTGGCTACGTATTACGCCTGCGACTCTGTTACACGAGATAATGCCGCGGCTTCTAGCGGATGTCGTTTCCTTGTGTGCAGCACTCTTCTTCGCATTTTCTACTTATTTCGTGGGGTATACCGTTTTTTGGAGGCACGCTCCCAACCTCGAACGAATCGAAGAAGCCTTCAAGGCTCTTTATCTACAGAATATCCTCCTGTCAGTGTCGCTCGGGATCGTAGTTTTTGCTTTTTTCGGTTTCTACACTCACACTCGCACCTACCAAAACCGGTACAAGTTTCTGGTGATCATCAATGCGGTGAGTCTGACTTTTCTGGTGGAAGTTCTGCTCTATTCTTACGTGTTTAGACTCGGCCCGGTGCCACGTGGCGTGATGCTGCTGGCCTGGTTTTTTTCCCTTCTCATAATTGGCGGGAGCCGGGCGTTAAAGAGCTACGTAACGAAAACATTTTCCATTGCGCGCAAGGCCGCAGACGTCAACAGAGAAATCAAAAATGTGCTGGTTATAGGTGGTGCTGGTTATATTGGCTCGGTTCTCACCCGTAAACTTCTCGAAGCAGGATACCGTGTCCGCGTCCTGGATTCCTTGTTCTTCGGAGATGCTGCGGTACGCAACTTCTTGAGCAACCCGGAGTTTGAGCTACTTCGGGCAGACTTTCGCCACGTGGAATCACTGGTGAAGTCCATGCGGGGAATCGATGCTGTGGTTCACCTGGCTGGTCTTGTGGGGGACCCGGCTTGTACGATTAACACAGACTTAACCACTGAAATTAATTACGCGGCTACCCGCATGCTGATCGAAGTGTGTAAGGGTGCAGGCGTCAATCGTCTGCTCCTTGCGTCTACTTGCAGTGTCTATGGTGCAAGTGAATTCCTGAGGGATGAACGGTCGGTCCCGAACCCCATCTCTCTGTATGGCCAGACGAAATTGGCCTCGGAGCGCGTGATCCTGCAGAGCCGAACTCCGACGCTTCATCCTACGGTTCTCAGGCTCGCGACTGTTTTCGGTATTTCGCCGAGACCTCGATTTGACCTAGTCGTGAATCTTTTGACGGCCCGCGCTGTAACAGAGGGCAAAATCGCGATCTTCAACGATGATCAGTGGCGTCCCTTCATCCACGTCAGCGATGTCGCGCGGGCATTCCTGTCTGTCCTTCAAGCTCCTCCCAACTCGGTCTCGGGTGAGGTTTTCAATGTGGGCTCTTATAAGTTGAATTACTCGCTTGGGGAGGTAGCGGAAAAGATCCGACAGCAGATTCCTGAGCTGGTTGTCGAGCACAAAGAGAATCTTGATAAGCGGAACTATCGCGTCTCCTTCGACAAAATCCACTCTGATTTGGGGTTCGTGTGCGCAACTGGACTGGAAGTCGGAGTTGAGGAGATAAAAAAGACGATCGAAAGTGGTCTCGTGAAAAATTACCGCGATAGTATTTTCTCGAATTACGAACATCTCCTTGGCGCGAACGGCGATCTGCTCGTCAGTGATCCGAGTGTTCAACTCTTCGCTGTTCTCGAACCTGCTGAGGCTGACAATCCAGCCCCGCCGCTGAAGGCCCTGACCGTGGAGCGGCGTCCTAGAACCGCATTCCAGGAGGGGTTGCAAGCCGTAATTTCTGATTCTTTCGGGAGACAGTCGTGACAAACGCGGGAGTCTCAGGGCCCTCTTCTTGAATGAGTTGACAGACCTGTGTGTACGCCCAAAACAGGAAGCAAGTCTGGTCGCCCCAGGTGTTGCAACTGGCTTCCGCGCGCTGACAGACGCTGCCGATTGAGCTAGATGTGACTCGGAGAGATCCGCGAATAATCGAGTTTGTAATTCCGTGACAACGTCCATTATCACCAGGACTCAAATGGCCATTGATGGGGGGCGGCCTGTCCGCGAGCAGCCCTTTGCGCCTTGGCCGCACTTTACGCGAGACGAAATCGAGGCCGTGACAGGTGTACTTGGATCCGGAAGAGTCAATTATTGGACAGGCGAGCACGGCCGGCTTTTTGAAAAGGAATATGCAGAATGCGTCGGTACGAAATATGCGATCGCTGTGGCCAATGGCAGTGTCGGATTAGAACTAGCCCTTTATGCAATCGGTATCGGTCCAGGCGATGAGGTGATCGTCACACCTCGGAGCTTTGTCGCGTCGGCCAGTTGCGTTGTCATGCGCGGGGCTATTCCCATTTTTGCGGATGTCGATGCTGACAGTCAAAATCTGTCGACGGACAGTATTGCTCGAGTGTTGAGCTCACACACGAGAGCGATCATCGTGGTGCACCTGGCAGGGTGGGCATGCGACATGGATTCGATCACTGCTCTTGCGAGGGACCACGACCTGAAGGTAATAGAAGATTGTGCCCAGGCGCACGGAGCCACCTACAAAGGGCGAAGTGTCGGTGCGCTGGGTACGATCAGCGCGTTCTCCTTCTGCCAAGACAAGATTTTGACGACCGGAGGAGAGGGGGGACTAGTCTGTACCAACGATGAAGAACTGTGGAACAGAGCGTGGAGCTTCAAGGACCACGGCAAAAGCCATGACGCGGTTCATAGGCGTACGCATCCTCCGGGCGGCGGCTCACGGAAATGCAATCCGCACTTGGCAGGGTTCTTCTTCGAAAGCTACCGGAAAGGGTTGCGCGGCGCCGGGAAAATGCCGCCATTCTGACCTCGGAATTTTTAAGACATTTCGCATTGCGCGTCACCATACCACCACAGGAAATAGGCCATGCTTACTACAAATACTACGTTTTCGTGCGCCCTGAGAATCTGAAAGCTGATTGGAATCGCGATCGCATCATGGAAGCGATTAATGCCGAAGGGATTCCCTGCTTTGCTGGGTACATGGAGATGTATCTAGAAAAGGCCTTTCCGGCGGAGTGGAAACCTGTCCAGCCGTTGCCCGTCGCCAAGCGTCTTGGCGAGACCGGCCTCGTGTTTTTAGTACATTCTACGTTATCTGATGGAGATATGTATGATACCTGTCGGGCGGTCGAAAAGGTAATGGAACGGGCAACTCGATAAGCTGGCAGAAGTGTAAAACAGACATTCCGGACTGGATTCAACTTCTTCTCGGCCAGATATCGCGTTGGCTTGGAATCAGTTATTCACAGCAGTTCATGGCCAAGACATCTGCAGTTGGTATTCTCACAGAGAATCCCAACGACGAATTGATTCGCATGCACTACAAGGCCGTTGCAGAAAAGCACGGGGCATCTCCTCGCTCTAGCATGGAAGACAATTTTGTGCGGGGC
Organism: Ignavibacteria bacterium; assembly: GCA_005877655.1. Lineage (GTDB taxonomy): Bacteria > Bacteroidota > Ignavibacteria > UBA10030 > SZUA-254 > VBOC01. The sequence continues at coordinate 1,533 of VBOC01000072.1, read as the reverse complement.
AAGGAGATCGAGTGTATTACGAGCTTTTATCGATTCATGAAAGAAGAGGCCCAACACCCGTTGAAAATTCTCGAGATCGGCTGTGGCAACGGTTATGCGCTAGAGGTTTTGTCTTCGATGGATGGGACTGACCAATTCTGGGGTGTGGACTTCAGTGATGAGCTGCTTTCCATTGCCGGCAAGAGGCAGCTGCCGAATTGTGTGTTTACGCAAGGGGATGCCCGATCGCTTGGTGCGGAGGCAGAGTTTTTTGATTGGGTGTATACCGAGCGCTGCCTAATCAACATTCTAGACGCCAATGAGCAACTGGAGGCGCTCCGACAGATTGCGAAAGTGCTTAAGCGGGGCGCCTACTACTTAATGATTGAGGGCTTTGCCGACGGATTACGAAACTACAATAAGGCTCGTTCGGAGTGTGGCCTTTCGGAAGTAAAGGAGGCACTCCACAACAAGAATTTTGAAAAGGACGAGATGTTTGCAAGGATCGCAGACCTGTTTACCGTCGTTGATGGTTCGCAACTCGGGAAGTATTCGGTGCCGCCAAATTTCCTGAGCTCGCACTATTTCGTTTCTCGAGTCCTCTGCGCAGCACTAACGAAGGGCGATGTAGCGCGAGACTCAGAAGTGGCCAAGTTTTTTTCGTTTCTTCCTCCGATGGGAAACTATTCCACAATTCAGGCATTTGTCCTTCGAAAAAAGTGAGCCGTATGGCTGACCAGCTTCCCCACCCACGCATGAACCATCACCCAGAAAGGCAATTGTGGGTTAAGAGATTCATCGATGAGACTGTCGCTTCACTGCTCCTAGTAGTCCTGAGCCCCCTGATAGGTGGCATCGCCTTGTTGTTGTGGGTGACCATGGGGCGCCCTCTGCTCTTCCGGCAAAAGCGTTCTGGTCTGAATGGTCGACCCTTCCAGATCATCAAGTTTCGGACCATGACTGATAAGCATGATTCGTCCGGCCGCGCATTGCCCGACGAAATGCGTCTGACTGCCGTAGGGCGGTTTCTCCGGGCCACGAGCCTGGACGAACTCCCGGAGTTGTGGAATGTAACCCGCGGCGAGTTGAGTCTAGTGGGGCCCCGGCCTTTGATGGCGCGGTATCTAGAGCGGTACTCACCGGAGCAAGCTCGTCGCCATGAAGTTATGCAGGGCATCACGGGTTGGGCGCAGATCAATGGACGAAATGATTTACCATGGGAACAAAAATTTGCGCTCGATGTTTGGTATGCGGACCACTGGAGCTTGGGTCTGGACTTCCGTATTCTGGTGAAGACATTTTGGCACGTCCTCAAACGAGACGGTATCTGTCCATCCGACCATGCGAGCGTTCCAGAATTTACGGGTAATGGCTCGCTTGGCGAATCCGAGCGGCCGCTGCAATGTAAGTGAGCGGTTTGGTAGCTGCCGCGGCCCTGAGTGCATCGGCCGCTGCAGCCGGCTCCTTGTTGTCTCCCTGGTACAGCTGGCGGACTCGATTGTGATTCGCCTGATCCCCTTCGTGCTGCCAGAAAAGTAGGTTGATCGTCACAGT
>VBOC01000071.1 GCA_005877655.1 Ignavibacteria bacterium | reverse complement strand
TTCTAAAAATATTTTACACACAATACTTGACATTACCCTTTTTTAGAGGATCCCGATCAATGAAGCAGTCGACGCGGAGTGATCTGAGCTGGCCTCTCGTTGAGGACTTAACGGGTATGTAGAGCAGAAGAGTGTGCAGACAATGCCTGCCCAGAAAACTGACATAGTAAACCGTCTCAGGCGAGTGAACTCTTTTCCTTCACAATCTCTCCCACCCCCACAATAAATCCTTCAACGAACCTCTTGCGTTCATCCTCGCTCCGCAGGGTGAGCAAACGCGCTCGTTGCTCGCCGACATATTTTTGAATTTCAGGAGACGCGTCCCGGAGGGATGAGGCAACGTACCACTCAAACGCGTCGGTCGCGGCCATGATGCACGAGGATGAATCAGTTCAGCGGATCAGGATGAATCAGTTCAGGAAAACAGGATGAACCTGTTGGATGGGTTTGTCATCCGGAACATCAGACGAAAGCTCGAGAACTGATCCTGCAGATGAGCGATCGTCTGGCAGAACGTACGCCGCTTGTCCTTCGTAATGGTGTACGCGTGGAGAAGAAGTTCGTTATGGATCTCCTGGGCAAAATTCTTCTCACGAAAGATCACCTTCTCCGTCAGCTTGATATCCCTCCCTTTCACCGGCGGGTGCTTACTCTCGCGATGGGTCATTCTCGGTTTTGGGTCTTCCACAACCGCCGGAAGGTGAAGGAGAAAATCGTCGAAGGTCAGGACGTCGACGTCCCACTCGACTATATCATGGACGTCGATCAGCGCGCGCAAAAGGTCCACGTACCGGTCTTCGATCGCCGTGATGATGTTTTGATGGCCCTGGAGAATTGTCCAGAACGGCAGGGGCACGAGAACGTCTTCGCTGCGAAGCACGTTCAGGGTTTTCTCGTGATTGTATTTCAAATCGATCGTCCCCTGCGCGTTCAGCGTCGGCCTTCCGCGCTTGTCGAGGGCATAATCCCCGGCGTTCATCTTATGGGCATAAAACCTTACGTCCCCATAATCAATCATGAAGATGCTTGCCGTGCCATCGATCCCCTTCAGCGCAAGTTTCCTGGTGGGTATTCCTTTGCCGGTACTGTCGGGCGCGTAGCTGAAACCGTAGAGATAATACCAATCGTCCGGCCCGAGAGGGATGTCCATCGGCTCGGAGGGGAACGGTTCCTTCGGCCGGAAGTGCTCCATGATCGATTCGGCGGAGTAATCGATTTCCGGCGCTTCTTTTAAGAATTCGTCGGCAGGTTTCGCGCGTGAGCTCTTCTCCTCCGTTGAAACCGCGCGGGGTTGCGGAACCTCTTCCACGGGCTCCTCATCCTGTCTCTCGAGCTCGGCGGCAGCGGAATCCTCCTCCGCCTGCACATCCTGCTCGATCATGTGGATGATGAGCTCGCGAAGGTCGCTCGAGAGGAGGTATTCGAACTGCTTAATCATCGCCTCGGCAACCTTCTCCACGGGAAGATCGGTGAAAGCCTCGAGCTTTTGCCGAAGACCCTCTTCGCTCCTGATCTTTTCGGACAACTCCTCGAGGATCAATTCCGACAGGCGTCTCTTTGTGTTTTCTTTCATCCGGTCATCGGCGCTGTGTTCTGCATGGCGGAGGGTGAGGGACTCGAACCCCCAAGTCCTTTCGGACGGTGGTTTTCAAGACCACTGCCATACCGTTAGGCAAACCCTCCTCTCCCCTGCGCATCAATATAGAGAATAGGGGTGCCGTAATCAAGCAAATCAGCCCAAAAAGCGCTGAGTTTGAAGTAACGCTTCTTTTGCATACTTTACCTCCCAATCTGCGCGAATTCGCGTAGATCGTTGAATGCCATGATACGATAAGTCAATGAGCGGCAAACGAAATAAGCCCCCTCAAGCACGCGAGCGCCTGTTCTTGCTCGACGGCATGGCGTTGGCTTATCGCTCTTACTTCTCTTTCATAAGCCGCCCGCTCGTCAATTCCCGGGGTGAGAACACGAGTGCCATCTTCGGCTTCGTGAACACGCTCATGAAGATCCTGGATGAAAAGCCGGATCACATCGCCGTTGTGTTCGACACAAAGGAACCGACCTTCCGCCACGTCATGTACCAGCCCTACAAGGCCACCCGGGAAAAGATGCCGGAAGACCTTTCCGGCCAAATCGATCTCCTGAAAGAGGTTGTCCGGGCTTTTAACGTCCCATGCGTCGAGCTTCCGGGGTACGAAGCGGATGACGTGATGGGGACTCTGGCGCGCAGGGCCGAGGCGGAGGGAATCGAGACATATCTCGTGACGGGCGACAAGGACTTCATGCAGTTGATCTCCCCCAATGTGAAAATGTACCGGCCCGGAAAGCGCGGGGACGACTGGGAATTGCTCGATGAAAAGGCGGTGAAGGATAAATTCGGTGTCACACCCGCGCTCGTGATAGACGTGCTCGGTTTGACGGGGGACAAGTCTGATAATGTCCCCGGAGTGGCGGGCATCGGCGAAAAAACCGCCATTCCACTGGTGCAGCGTTTCGGGCCGATCGAGAGGATTCTTGAAAACATCCAGCGGATTCCCCAGGCAGGCGTGAAGCAAAAACTATCGGAACACCGTGAGGAGGCGCTTTTATCCAAGAAACTCGTAACAATCGACACGCTCGCGCCGGTGAAGGTCGACCCGGATCAGCTTGTCGCGAAACCACCCGATTATGCAAGGCTGAAGAAGCTTTTTACCGATCTGGAATTCAGATCGCTGGTCACGAAGCTCTCCGATGCCGCCGCTCGCGGGGCCCGGCCGGTCGGTTCTGAAGCTGCAAAGCCCGCGCCTGGAGAGGACTCAGGAGGCGCCACCACAGACATCTCGACCGACGAGCACTCCTACCGACTCGTGAAAAACCGCGACGATTTCAACGAATTGCTGAAGAATCTTAAGAAATCCCCCGCCTTCGTATTTGATACGGAAACGACGGGAACCGATCCGCTCCGGGCGGAGCTCGTCGGCCTCTCCATAGCCGTAAGACCGCGCGAAGCATGGTACATTCCCGTAGGACCCGGAGCGAAAGCGCCGGCTTCCCTGCCGCTTGAGGAAGTGTTGAATAAACTCTCCCCCTTCTTTACCGACCCGGCCATCAGGAAGGTGGGCCAGAACATCAAGTATGACATGCTCGTCCTTGCATCTCACGGTGTCAGGATCGAGGGGCCGCTCTTCGACACGATGGTGGCAAGTTATCTTCTTCGGCCCGACAGCCGCCACAATCTTGATGCCCTTGCGTCGGAACACCTGAAGTACAGGATGATTTCGTACGACGAATTGACCGGCACGGGAAAGGAACGCAGGGATCTTCGCGAGATCGAGGTGGAAAAGGTCTCCGACTACTCGGCCCAGGATGCGGATATTACGCTGCGTCTCTCGGAATTAAGCTGGCCGCCGATGTGGAGTTTCCTCTTATACCGGTTCTTGCCGGGATGGAGCTCGCCGGTGTCGCGCTCGATGTCGGTTACCTGAGCGATCTTTCAAAAGAGATGGAGCGTATGCTCGAGAATCTGACCTCGGACATTTACAAGCTCTGTGATGAGAAATTCAACATCAATTCCACGCAGCAGCTCGGCAAGATTCTGTTTGTGAAGCTGGGGCTCGCCGTCGGGCGAAAGACGAAGACGGGGTACTCGACCGACGTGGGCGTGCTCGAGACTCTTCGGAACGAGCATCCGGTGATCGAGAAATTGCTCGATTACCGTCAGCTTCAAAAACTAAAATCGACGTATGCCGATGCGCTTCCCGCTCTCATCGATCCCAGGACCGGGCGGGTCCACACCTCATATAATCAGACGGTCGCCGCAACCGGACGCCTATCCAGCAGCGACCCCAATCTTCAGAATATCCCGAT
>VBOC01000010.1:4504-12853 GCA_005877655.1 Ignavibacteria bacterium | reverse complement strand
TCTCCCGGTCTTGCTTCGAAGACAACTCGATGCAGGACCGTTTTGTTCGGCTCGTACCCGAACGTCACATCCTGATACCGTACCGTTCCCTGAAGTCTTATCTCCTTCGCATCGGGTGCGTCCCGTACATCGGGCGTTGTCTCCAGGATTTCCAGCACCCTGTCGGAACTCGCCGTGAGAGTTTGAAGCGTGGACGCAACATAGGTGAGATTGTTGACGGGGTCGTAGAGAGATTTGAGATAGGCGAGAAAAACGAGTATGGTCCCCACCGTAATTGTCCCGTCAAGCACACGCAGTGCGCCCAAATACATGACCATCGCTGTGCCGGCGGCGGTTACCGAACCCACAAAGAGTTTGAACGACATCTGCGCGTTGGTGGTTCTTACGTAGGCGGAAACGGTCTGGTCGGCGAATCTCCGGTATCGGGTGTGTTCCAATTCTTCCCGTCCGAACGCCTGCACCGCCGGCACGGCGCTCAGCGATTCCTGTACGAGCGATGCCATGCGGGCTTCGAGCTCACGGCGCTCTCTGCCGCGCAAGTTCATCCGTTTTCCAAACATGCGAATGCTCAGCATCAAAAGCGGCACAACGGCCAGCGAGAGGAGGGTCATGGCCGGTTCCAGCTTCCACATGATCACAAACATGGTGATCAACATGACTGTCGACTGCAGAAGAGGAATAAGAGCGCCGTTTACCAGTATTTGAACACACCCCGCATCCCCTGTCACACGCGACATCAGGTCTCCGACGGAGCGCCGGCTGTGAAAGAGCAGAGAGAGTCTCTGCAGGTGCAGAAAAAGGTCGGCGCCAAGATCGAACGTCATGCGTTGAGAAAACCTTATAGAAACGGTGCCGCTTAGCATTCCGACAAGAGAAATTGCGAGGAATATCAGGATGGTGCTGACGCACACCAGAAGCAGGAGACCGTGTGTTCCCTGGAGGCCGGGCAACACGGATAGAACGTTGACGAGTTGCGGCGGCAGAGGGGTGTGTCCCAGAACATGATCGATCAGGATCTTGGTTGGCCACGGCTGGAGAACGCTGAGTCCGATCGTCACCAGAATCGTGAGCAGAATGATATAGAGGTCCCGCGCGTGAGGCCAGGCATATTTGAGGAGCTTGAGTTGTCTGAGCGTGGCTTTCATCGTTAGATGACTCCCAATCGTTCCCCGGCCTTTTTCAACTCCTTGAACCGCCACGAGACGTTTTCCGCAGTCGTCCGTTCTTCCCGGTCGCCGAGCCAGCGCAATTGCACAAACAGCCGCGAGACCTGAAGCCTTCGTTCGAACCCGGAGGGGACACGCTCGGACCATCGAACGCGACGATATTCCGCGGCGCATCGTTCCACGGCCTTCTCGGACCAGCCATCGGTAAGAAACGCCAGGTCGAGTTCTCCCGCTGCAACTGCCGTCGATTCCCAATCAACGGGATAGATGAGGCCGTTTTGAACCAGAACATTGGCCGTTGTAAACTCGCCGTGAATGATCGTGAACGGCGTATCCGTCAACACCGGAATCAATTCCTCGAATCGCCTGCACAGAGGCTCGACCCAAGAGGATTGATCGTGAAGGCCCCGGACAAACAGCGCCGTGCGATCCGCCCAGCCCCGATAGTAGCCTGCATCGTAGCTTTTCAGAAATGAACATTCATCGTTCGTCCAACGCTGCTCGTTGGCGCGGTGGAAGTCGCCGATCCACTTCGCCGCCGAGAAAAGGCCCTCCTCTTCGGAGACCTTTTTTATTCTGACGCTTTGGGCCAGCCACTCGATCAGAAGCCAGATTCGTCCGGATGCAGGATCCTGATACTCGCCGTAATACGCGGGGGTGGAGAATCCCCCTCGTGTCAAAAGATTTTGATATACTCTCTTCTCATATGTCACTCCGCCCCAGTGACCGTGCCCGCTGTAAGCATGAGCTTTCCCGTATTTGCAGAGAATGTTCAACTCTCTGCCATCCTCGAATCTGCACGTGACAACCTCCGACGGAGCGGTACTGGAATAGATACTAGGCCGCCTCGCGATGACGGTGACTTTACCATTTTTCAAATGAAAACCGGAATTCCCAAGTTCGGTGCTCAACACCCGCGTTAACGTCTCGATGTCCGGGGACCACGATGGCGTTTGGCCGACAGACTTTTTAGACTCCATCTTCGTCTTCGGGAGATTTGCGTTATCCAATGTGATCATGGTTCTTCAAGGCTCCTGATTGCACGTAACGTCGCCGAGGCGGCATTTGCGCAATCGAGGTAGGCGGTAAGAGCCAGCGCCAAAGCCGTCGCGCCCACAAGAGCGGAAACATCCCACGCTCCATCAAGCAGTGCGCCGGCTGAGATCAGTTCGAGAAACAATGTGACCGCAAAACGTCTTCGGGTGATGAACGGCCGGGTGCGGAAGCGAACCAGTTGCCTGCCCGATCCATGTTCCTCGATCGTCATCAGAAGACGCACTGCACCGGTCATTCCCATCCGCACTTCGAGATCCCACCGGGCATAGTCGTCTCCACGCCCGACGACGGCGCCAAGGGCCGCCAGTTTCGATTCAAGCAGTTTGAGTGTTTCGTCGGCGCATTTCCAACTTTCCCGCCAGATCGAGAAGATTCGGGCCTTCGGGAATTCGAATCCCTTGATAGTTCGTCGTCGCAACGGAGTGAGGCCGATCTGGAGCCGGCCGAGAAGACGCGCCAGCGGTTGGAGCAGGCGAAGAAGAAAGATGAGAACGCACATCATTGTCCTGATCCGGAGCGGAGACACCGGGTCCCCGGTGAGGGATGCCCGGGCAGCAGCACCCCGCGCCGCTTGAATCAGTTGAATACCAAGAGCCGAGGCGAGGAAGGGGGCGAATGCAAACATCGGTTTCCAGAGGACGCCCAGTCCCGAGAAGAACGCGAGCGCCAGGATAACCAGATACCATTCAGGCATGAGGGGCCATGAAGGGCCTACGCCCGCCGACGGGTAATAACCAAACTGGAACGGGGCGGAGCCCCACACACCATGATAGACCCGCCACTGCTTCATAAAGAGTGAACGCGCATGCCCGTTCCCGTACAATCGGCCGCTCCACTCGACATGTCCCATCCGGTTGTACTTCTCCGGCCACTTCCGCTCCAGCATTCCTTCGGCTTTTCCGTAGCCTCGCTGCTGCTTCCAATATGCTCTCACGGACTTGCGGCGATGATGCCACACGGTGGCGCCCGGACTGAATCCCAATGTCCATCCGCGCTCCCGTATTCGCCAGCACACGTCGACGTCGTCGCCCGCTGTCCTGAATCGGGTATCAAATCCTCCGATTGCCTGGAGGCATTCCCTCCGAAATGCCATGTTGCAGCCGGGGATGTGTTCGGCCTCCTCGTCCGAAAGCAGAACGTGGGTTGGTCCCCCGGGGGCGTTGGCTATGCACTCTGCAATCGGTCCGTCGCTCCGGGGTGCAAGATTCGGACCGCCAACGCCTGCATGGCATGTCCCGAGGAACGTCGAAGCAAGATACGTCAGCCAATGCGGGTCGGGGTAGGCGTCGGCATCGATGTAAGCGACAATTTCTCCGGCGGATGCTTCCAGACCGATGTTGCGGGCATGGCTTAGACCCCGGTTCTCCGTACTGATCACCTTTACGCCGTACTGCGCGGCGAAAGCAGCCGTTTCGTCGGTTGAACCGTCGTTGACCACGATGATCTCAAAGTTCGAATACTCCAGGCGCAAACACGCCTCGAGGGTTTCGCGAATCGTAGAGGCTTCGTTGTAGGCGCAGATGATGACGGATATGTGCGGCGAGTGGCCGTTGAGAAACAGCGGCACCTCGGTGAGGAAATTGCTGACGGCTTTCAGCGAAGGTTTCACGGACCGGTTTCTGTGCGTGAGCCCGAAATCCCAATTCATGATATCGTGTCCGCCGCGGTGCCATTCGTCCGTCCATCCGAAGACAATGGTACCGGCGCATCCGGCGGCAAATGCGGTACGGACTTGCCACTCCAGCATGCGCGCCTGAACCTCTTCGCCGTTTCGACGGCTGTCCAATCCTACCTCGGCCATGAGCAGCGGCCGCTCCCCTGCGATATTTTGGAGCCGCTGAAGATACGACGCAAACTGCTGTTGTGACTCAAGGTACACGTTGAAAGCAATGAGGTCGAGAAACTCAAGCTGAAGGTACTCGGTGGATGGATAGTTCACGTAGGTGACGAGAGCACCCGGGTCCTCCGATTTCGCCGCGTGGTACAAACGCCTGATAAATCGCTCCAGAGTACGGCGGCTGTGCCACCGGACAATGGGCGCCGGGATCTCGTTGCCGATTGCAAAGCAGAGAATGGCAGGGTGTTGCGAGCAGGAGCGTATTGAAGCTCGAACCGTTTGCTCAATCGCGGTCGCGTGCCGGGGATCATCAAGGAGAGTGTGGCGCGATGCGGCTTCAAAAAACCAGGCGGGCGGCACGGTGTAGGTGCGGACCGTGTTCAGGCCGCAGGCGGAGATCTGTGCAAGATCTCGTTCTGTAATCTCCCGGTCATGAAACTCCTCGCCCTTTGCATCCGGACGAAAAGTGCCGTACGCTACGCCCTTGACGTAGAATTTCTCGCCGCCGATGAAAATGAACTTCCCCTTGACGCAAGGTCGGAGACTTGTTGCGCCTATCCCCTTGTTCGCGGGAGCTGAAGCTCGGTGCGGAAGGTCGGCAATGAAGTTTTCTGAAAGGCTGACCGCAGCAGTGTTACCAAGACCCGCCATCTTTCTCCCTGAGTGAGTGAACCTCCAGCATCTCTGCGGGATATCGTCAGACAACCAGAAACGATATGCTACCTGAGTTGCTCACGCTCCTCCCCTTCACCCGTTGCCGGATCAACAGCAAGAGACCGGTCTGCACGCGTGGCCACTCATGTGCAGACTCTCTCTTTGAAATTGTCTAACGCTTTGAACCGGCGCTTAGATGAGGGACAACCCAAACCATTTCAATATAACTCTAAAACTTCGGCGTTGTCCTGAAGAGCGCCCGCTGAACGGGTAAAACGTGGCAATCGCTTTAAATTTTTTCGGGTAAATCGTGACAATCGCGTCGCGGTGGACACACTAGCCCTCCCACAAAAAGAAAAGGCCACCCTCCCCGGATGGCCTTTCCTTCGAATCGATCGGAACTGATTATCCGATCGTTCCCGAAATCTGTACGTCCGCCGGGTTGCCGTTCGGACTCGTAACTTTGATCACGACGGTTGCCGGAACTCTCGAAGGCACCCCTCCGATCGTCTGATCGACGACCTGGAATGTGAACTGCGTCGCTCCGGCGCCCTTCGCCTGGGTATCGCCAAGCGTGACATCCACATCGCCGGTGACCACGAGGTTGATGCTCGTATTCGGCGGCGGAGTGTACTGGAGCGTGACCGTTATGTGTGTCGAGGCCGAAAGGGGATTTCCGTTCTCGTCCCGGACATTGAACGTGATGTTCCCCGAGGAACCTCCGCGGGCCACCGCAAACGATCCGGGAATCACGTTTTCTATCCTCGAGATGCCCGAGAACAGAATGGGGATCGAATCCTCGACCGTGACGCCGCCCTGACCGATGGTGGCTGCCCTGATCCGCGCAAACCCGATTCCGAGGATCGGATCTGTCGGTCTTGGATTGCCGCTATAAACCGTCACCTTGGCATGGCTGTTAAGGTCGGTGAAGCCGGAGGCGTCGATCACTCCGCCCGTCGTATTGAAATACACTGCGGTTCCGACCTTCACCGGGTTACTATAGATATCGCCCACCTGAACGAGGATGCCGTCGGTGTGGTTGACCCAATCCCACGCCGGGAAATTGAATTGATCCGGCCCGAGCGTAAAATGACCCTGATCGGGCAGGCCCGCGTTCACCGTGATGATGACCGGAGTCGACTGGATGACGACATTGTCCGAATTCCGCCGGAGCTGCGCAACGAATTGAAGGACGCCTGACACGGTTCCGCTGTTGACGGTGGTGGAAACCCTGCCCGACGCGTTCGTGAGGGATCGCGCAGGCGAGACATAGGCGCCGCCGCCCACCGGGACTCCGCTGATCGAGAACTCGACCGTATCGCGATGATCGAAGTCGATCGGGAACCCGAGAGAATCCCTGACCTCCCAGGTCAGGATCGTCGACTCGGTGCCGCCGACTCCGTAGACGGAGATCTGGTTCGACGTCATCCCGACGAAGGCGATGGAGTGCGCGCTGCCGGTGGCAGTGGAATCCCGGACGCCGGTCGTCGTGTCGCGGTCGAGCGTAATGCTGGTGGAGATCGCCCCACCGGCCGGTGCGGTAAATTGGAATGATCGCGGTTTGTAACCGGCCTTGGCGATCGCCAGGAATCCCGAAATAGACGGGAGGCCCTGAAGGTTTATTGAGAACGAGAACTGGCCCGCGTTCGACGTGTACACGCTGTCCGTCAACAGGCTCGTGAAGATCTGGACGGTCGCGTGGCTGATCGGAAAATTCGACTGGCTGTCGAGGACCTGCCCGAGAATCTGCGCGACGGTGGATGCCACATCAACGTTCAGCAATAGATTCCCGAGGTTCGTCGACTGGCCCTTATGAACCACGACGGTGAGCTGCCTCGTCTTGTATCCGCCCTTGAAGGCGGTCAGGACCACGGGGATCGAGTCGCGGTCGACCAGGTCGGCGGTCAGCTGGAACGATCCGTCGACAGGAGTCGTCACCGAATCGACGACACCTGGAAGCGTCAGAAGGACGGTCGCGTTGCGAAGCGGATAGAGCGTCGCGCTGTCGCGGAGCACTCCGCCGATGAGAGCCGAGGTCGAAAGATCGACGAGCAGGCCGAGATCGAGCGACGAATCCCCCGAGACCACGAATGCCGTCGTCTTGACGTAGTAACCTTTCTTACGGACCGTCAAGAGGGCGTTCACGGTCGTGCCGCCCGACAAATCCACTTCAAAGCGGAAGACGCCGTCGGGTCCCGTCGCCACCGAATCCGTCCTGATCCCGGAGGCCAGGTAGACTTTCGCGTTTTGAAGGAAATTGCCTGTGTTGACGTCGTGAACGGTTCCCGTGATCCTGGCGGTCGTGGGAGAGCCCGGCGCCAGAGGGCTTGACGGCGCTATGTCCTGGCAATTCCACAAGCCCAACAGGAGGCACAGAGACGCGAGCACAAGTATCAGTCTTGAGGTCATAGGTAAAGGTCCTTGGTATGTAGAAAACATTGTCTTTGGCTGATCGTGATCATGTTATTTCTTCTCGTACTCTCGCATGTTTTCTTTTCGCTTCTCGTTGATGATATCCGATTCGTTCTTTCGGTTCGAGATCCGGCGCCGGAGCGGCTGGAGCAGCTCCGCCTTCAGGAGGATGATCAGCTCACTCTTCAGCCTGACCTTGCTTTCCGATCCGAACACATATCGCAATCCCAAAAACCACCAGGGGAGGTCTTTCAGGAACGGAATTCCCTCTCTCGTTTCCTGATCCGTGGTCGAGTACAAACCGCCGATGGCCCGCTCTTCGCCGTCATAGAGGATGGTCCGGGTGGTCACCGATGACTTGTTGATTTCCGGCCCGGGTGCGACAGTGCTCTCTTCGATCGTCAGATCGAGATAGATGAAGTCCGTATCCGACTGCGTATAGACCGACGGGGTGACATCGATGATCGTTCCCGTCGAAATCTGCTGATTGACCGTATTGCCGGCGATGTCTCTTGTTGAAATAAAGATATCCTTGCCGACCTGGATCCTGCCTTTCTTTCCGTCCCGCACGACGATATCGGGGCTGGTGACGACTTCTCCGAGCTGGTTGGAACCAAAGAATTTCACCAGGGCGTCGATGTTGGCAAACGTGAAGGCCGGGGGAGATTGGATCACACCGATGAACTTATCGAGTGAGGGTCCGGTCGCACCCGCTCCGCCGCCGGTCGCACCCGTCGATTTGGCCGGGGGAACCGAGGAGCTGGTGTCGCCCTTGAGAATGCCCGCCGCCTCGTAACCCGACAGCGTCGGTTCCTTTCCTCCTTTATTCCGGAAGAAGTTCCAGCTTATTCCGTAGTCCTGGAGTTTCGACACATTTGTGCTGAAGAAGACCGCGGAGATCCTGACATCCTTGCTCTCGAGCGTCGGTGGCGGTTCGCGGTCTCCCATGCCGGGTCGCTGCTGGCTTTCCGTTACCATGGTCGGGCCCGAGCTCATGATGCGGATGAAGTCCGCCTCTTCCACAAATTGCAGGCCGTTGCGGCGGCAAATCATCTCCAGCGCATCGCGCCAGTGCTGATTGACGATGTAAACCCCGATCGGGTTCTTGTGCTTCTCGAGGTCGATGATGACCTTCCCGGCGTACTGCTTGCTGAGCTCACCGAGGACGAGGAGCGCCTGGTCCATGCGCATCGTGGAGTCGAGAGACACAATCTCCTGAGGGTT